>NZ_JBQSWK010000040.1:0-25702 GCF_052377065.1 Brachybacterium sp. AOP42-C2-15 | reverse complement strand
CTTCGCTCGTCGACGAGGTCGATCAGCATTAGGTCGATGTCGTCGCCCACTGCGTCGATCCGTCGGTAGAGATCGCCGGCGAGGTCTCCTCGCACCATCCGCTGCTGGAAGGTGGAGCTGAGCGGCGTGAGCTTCGAGCGGATCGCACTGGCATCATTTCCGGCACTGATCAGCGACTGCCTCGCCACATAGGTGGTGAGCTGGAAACGCTCGGGAAGGAACCCGAAGGTGTCGCGACTCACGCAACTTCCCCAGATGAACGTGCGCACGACGCCTTCGTCTTGCGTGGTGTCGATCGGCATGGTCCAAATCTCCTCGTGGCCTGTCTGACCGGAAGGGTCATCGTACGTCTCCCTTGGCTAGGATCAATGCCCAGGGGAGGCTGCCGACTGCCGTCGGCGCCGGGACGCACCATCGAGGAGCCCATCGGATGCATCAGGACGAAAGACGATCTGCCGAGCACCTGACTGAGCAGCGTGCTGCGCAACTCGTCGCGGATCCGCAAGCAGTGCTGCGAGGGTTCGAGGGCCTGCAAGGGCGGCATCGTCGTGACAAGCAGAAGATCGCAGACCTCGAAGCGGCGCTCACGGCGGCGATTGCGAAAGAGAGCGCGTCAGCCAAAGCGGCCAAGGACGGCGTGGCCGCGAAGCAGGCCGCTGAGACTAACCGTGCTGAGCTGACTCGGAAGCTCGGCACCGCTCATGGGGCGCTCGATGCTTACCGGGCGGAAAATGCCCGCCTGAGAAAGGATCTGCAGCGGGTGCGTGGCTCTCGGTCGATGACGGTCGGGCGCATCATGCTCGCCCCTGCAGGCTGGCTGAAGAAGGCCCTCGGCGGCGGGCACACCATTGATGGGAGTCTTGTCGAGGGATCGAGTACGCGGGGAGCTATCGAACCCCCGTCTACGGGTGCGCAAAAGACTGAGGAGAGCCGGCCCCCATCTCCGGTGCCAGCGAAGGACTCGGAGTTCGAAGCAGCCACGAAGCCCGGGAGGCCCGCAGCCGCAGCGCAGACCTCGGTAGCAGGTGCCGTCCCTGTGGCGGAACGCAGCCTTGAGACCCTCCTGGCGGAACTCGACGGGAATCCCACCCCCAAGGCGCTGTATCGGGTGATCAACCGGCAATGGTTCACCCTGGGGCAGATCGCCGAGCCAGCACTCCTCGCCCTCGAGCATCCGGAGCTCGTCGAGGAGATGAGCCCGAATGAGCAGAAGGTGGTCCGGATGATCCTCGGGCACCACCGCTTCGCCCCGGATACGCTGCCCATCCCGGAACGCGCCCGCGGCATCGCTTATCTTCCCGAGCCCGGCCGCGTCATGTACTGCGTGCACTCGACCCCGGCGTACAACTCCAATGGCTACTCCACCCGTACCAGAGGAGTCGCCGCGGGTCTGCGCGGGAGCGGCAGGGACGTGACCGTGGTGGCACGGGCTGGATATCCATGGGACACGCGGGCTGACACGACCAAGCCCGCTGAGGAGCGCACGGTCGTGGAGGTCGACGGCGTCGACTACGTGCACATCCCCGGCGCGAACCTCAACTCCACGGCGATCGACCGTTACGTGCTTGACGCGGCGGATGCCTTCGTGCGCGAGGCCCGCCTGCAGCGACCCTCGATGATCCACTCCGCCTCGAACTTCCGGACGGCCCTGCCGGCTCTGATCGCAGCACGACGCCTCGGAGTGCCCTTCGTGTATGAGGTGCGCGGTCTCTGGGAGATCACCGAGGCGGCGGAGAAGCCGGGCTGGGATGAGACCGAACGCTACCGCGACACTGCCGGACTCGAGACCCGTGTCGCCCAGGAGGCGGATGCCCTCCTGGTCATCACCACACAGGTCGCTGACGAGCTCGAGCGGCGCGGTGTGGACCGCGCCAAGATGGTGCTGGCTCCGAACGCCGTGGACCCGGCCCAGTTCGTCCCCCTGCCCCGCGACGAAGCATTCGCCGCGTCGAAGAAGATCCGCACCGATGTTCCGATCATCGGCTTCGCCGGCAGCATCGTCGGCTACGAGGGCCTCGACCTGCTTCAGCACGCCTCCGCGATCCTTGCCGACCGCGAAGTGGATCACCAGGTGGTCATCGCCGGTTCGGGCGGAGCGGCGGAAAGCCTCAAGGCGCAGCGGAACCAGCACAAGCTGAAGAAGATCCTCTTCCTCGGGCGCATGCCGATGAGTGATATGCCGCGACTGCTGAGCACCTTCGACATCGTGCCGTTGCCTCGCATCTCATCCGCCGTCACCGAGATGGTCTCCCCGCTGAAGCCCCTCGAAGCCTTCGCGAGCGCCAAGGCCGTGGTTCTCTCTGATGTCGCACCGCACCGCGACCTCGCCGGTGCCGACCAACAGCGAGGCGTGCTGTTCCCTGCCGGCGATGCGAAGGCACTCGCCGATCAGCTCGAGCGACTGATCAAGGACCCCGATCTCCGTGCAGACCTCGGCCGGACCGCGAGACTCTGGACACTCGATGAGCGCACGTGGGAGCGGCTCGGCCGCGCGATATCCGGCGCGTACACCGTCGCCGGGCTCGAGCATGACGCGGCACTTCCCGACGGACGAGAGCTGTCCTCACTGCGCGTGGGCCTCGTGGCCGATGAATTCACCTCCGCGACCCTCGCCGCATCGATGACGGTCACCCCGTTGGATCGCTCGCAGTGGCGGGAGCAGATCGATCCTGCCGCGCTGGACCTCGTGTTCATCGAGTCGGCCTGGGCCGGCAACGATGGACAATGGACGCGCGGTGTGGGCCACTACGGCGAGGAGGAGAACGCGGATCTCTACGCACTGCTCGATCGCTGTGGGGAGCTCGGGATCCCGACAGTGTTCTGGAACAAGGAGGATCCGGTTCATTTCGATCGCTTCCGCCTCACCGCCGCGCGCTGCGACCACGTGTTCACCACGGACGCCAACAAGATCATCGACTACCTCGAAACGCCGGGCGCGATCACTCGCACCGCGTCCTCGCTGCCGTTCTACGCGCAACCGGTGATCCACAACCCGCTGCCACCACGCACCGAGTACGAGCCCACCGCGGCATACGCCGGGACGTATTACGGGGCCCGCTACGCGACCCGTTCCCGCCAGCTCGAACGGCTGCTCACCGAGGCGTCCAGCTACGGGCTCTCCATCTTCGATCGGCAGCTCGCCTTCCCGGATTCGCCCTACAAGTTCCCTGCGGAGCTGCAGCGCTACGTGCGTGGGGTGCTTCCCTATGACGAAGTGATCGACTCCTACAAGTCTCACCTCGCTCAGCTCAACGTGAACTCCGTGATGGGTTCGCCCACCATGTTCTCGCGCCGCGTGGTCGAGGTCGCCGCCTGCGGAGGCGTGGTCCTCTCCGGGCCCGGCCGAGGGGTCACCGAGACCTTCGGGGGAGTGATCCCCGCCAGCAACGACAACACCATATGGCGGGCACTGCTCCACGACTGGAGCAGCCATCCCGAAGAGCGGGTGCGGGAGGCCTGGTTCCAGATGCGCGCCGTCTACCGCTCGCACACGGTGGACACCGCGCTGACGATGCTGGCGCGCACCGTCGGGATCCCGGTCTCCGTCCCTCAGCGCGCGGACTACGGGCTCGTACTGGACGGAGCGAACGCGGAGCTCGTGGCCTCCGTCGCTGCCCAGTCCGTGCTTCCGAAAGAGGTGTTCACCACGGACGGCTTCGCTGCCGCCAGCAGAGTTCTCAGCCCGCTCGGTGTGCGGGTGCGCGGCACGACGGCGCTCGAGGACGCAGGGTCCGAGTGGCTCGGACGGCTCACCGAGCCGGTGGAGCGAACTCACTATGAGGACCTGCTGCTCGCCACACGTTTCGGTGACTGGAACCGCATCACCTCGAGGCGTGCTGGGCCGGAGAGCGAGGGACTCCCTCTCGCGCGGAGGGTCGACGCCACCGACGAACAATCCGGTCTCGTGCACCGGGAGCTGGTCAGGTTCAGCAAGACTCTCGACCGTGCGCTGGTCACGCGGCCGGTGCGAGGTGTCGAGCTGCTCCTCCCCGCGTCACGCACCGTGGAAGCTCCCGCTCGCCGAGCCGCGGCCATGGTGGTCCCCTGGGCGCATCGGCCCGCTCGGATCGTCGTCGCCGGGCACGACCTCAAGTTCGCTGCCGGGCTGATCGACGCACTCCGAGCCGCGGGGCACAGCGTCGAGCTGGACCAGTGGCACTCTCATTCACAGCACGACGAAGAGCAATCGCGCGCGCTCCTCGCCGATGCAGACGTGATCCTGTGCGAATGGGGCATGCGCAACGCGGAGTGGTACTCGAAGGTCGCTGCCCCCCACCAGCGCGTCGTGGTCCGGGTGCACTCCCAGGAGTTGCGACGCCCCTATCTCAGTCGCATCAAGCATGCGAATGTCGATTCCTTCGTGTTCGTGGGCGAGCTGATTCGACGGGCTGCGGTGGAGAGCCACAAGGTGCCCATGGAGAAGACCGTCGTCATCCCGAACTCCGTCGACGTCGCCTCCTTCGCCCTGCCCAAGCACGACGGTGCCGAGCGCACCCTCGGCATGGTCGGGATCGTCGCTCAGCCCAAGCGACTCGACCGCGCCCTGGACCTCCTGGAGCACCTCCACCGCGCGGACTCGCGATATCGGCTGCGCATCAAGGGCAAACAGCCTGCTGACTATCCGTGGATGCTCAATCGGCCGGACGAGATGGAGTACTACGACGCCCAGTACGCGCGGATCGACGCGATCAACGCGAAATACCCCGGCGCGGTCGCCTTCGATGGCTTCGGGCCCGATATGGAGGAGTGGTACCGCACGATCGGCGTCGCCGTCTCCGTGAGCGACTTCGAGTCCTTCCACCTCACCATCCCTGATGGTGCCGCCTCCGGCGCCCTGCCCGCGACACTCGATTGGCCCGGCGCCGACCTCATCTACCCCCGGGAGTGGATCGGAGCCACCGTGGAGGAGATGGCCGACAGGATCCTCACCTCCATTCCGGATCAGGAGGCGCTCACCGACAGCGTCCAGGAGCGCTTCGGTGCGGACCGGGTGCTGGCCGAGCTCGTCGCCACGATCGTCCCCGCCACGGAGGAGACCAGATGACCGCCCCCACTGCCTGGGACACCCGTCACGATGCCCCGATCATCCGCTGGGCAGACCTCGCCCTGTTCTCACCACGGCCCGAGAAAGCGCGCTACCAGATCGCGCCTGCTCCGCACCATGGCGAGACGCTTCCGCTCGAGGTGCTGTACCAGCCGGGCGAGGGCGACACTCTGATCGTGGTCCTGCACGGTGCGATCGACCGGGAGAAGTACACGCCACCCCGCTTCGAATGGCTCGGCACTCTCGCCGGACGCACCGAGCACGTCCTCTACGTCGCCGACCCCACGCTGTCCCTCGCGAGCGATCTGCAGATCGGCTGGTACGTGGGCAGCGGCAGCGAGGACGTGCTGGACCGGGTCGCGCGCCTGGTCGCCCGAACGCGCGACGCCATCGGAGCGAAGAGGGTCCTGCTCATGGGAGGCTCCGCGGGCGGCTACGCCTCCTTGATGGTCGGCGCACGCACCCCCGACTCCCGCGTGCTCGCCTTCAACCCCCAGGTGACCATCGCGGATTACCATGCACGGTTCGCCCGCCGACTGCGCGAGGTGGCCTTCGCGGACCACGCGGACCTCGAGGTCGCGCGAAGAGCTCATCCCCGACGGCTCTCCGTGCTCGATGCCTATCCGTCGACCTCGACAATGCCGCATCGCGCGCTGATCGTGCAGAACGTCGCCGACGAGTTCCACCGGGTGAACCACTTGGGCAAGCTCGCAGCCCAGCTCGGCATGCCCGTGGCCCGCGCTCTCAGTGAGGACGGCCGTATGGAGTTCGATCTGCGCACCCTCTCTGCGGGCCACGACATGCCCTACCGCCATATCTTGCTGCGTTACCTCGAGCTGGTGCTCGAGCGCTGGGACGAGGAGCGCGTGATCAGGGACGACGACGACATCTCGGTCGATGCACCGACAGACGAAGGGACGATCTCCAGATGACCACCGAGCCTGCACGGACTCTGGTACTGCTCGAGACGATCTTCTGCGACTACGAGACCGACCCCGAGATCCTCGGGAACTACTTCAGCCGCTTCGAACTCACCGTCGCCTCTCTTGCGCGCCAGGAGGTGCCCGATGGGGTCGCGTTCCGCACCACGATCTACCTCGCCACCGACAAGGGGGAGTGGGGAGACAAGGTGCGGGCGCTGGTCGCGACCGCGCAGGAGTCGGCAGCCCCCGGCATCGAGCTGCGCATCCACGACTACACACACCCGGAGATCGGCTACCCGGAAGGCGACCCGACGCGTGTGGACTGGGCGAAGAACCCCAGCAAGCATTCCCCCTACCGCGAGCGTCTGTTCGAGGCCGCGCACACCGACATCGATCTCACCGCACTCGACCGCCTGCTGCGCGTCACCATCGATGACGACGACCTTTGGCTGCCCTGGCACGTGCGCAACCTCGTCGACATCGCGCGGCGAGCGCGCGAGGACGACCGCGTGACCTGGGAGGGCGTTCTCGCGATCGGGCTGCTCGACGTGAACCTGGGCTACACGGGCGCCGACGGCGTCACCCTCGAAACCCTCGCACTCGAGCGCACCCTCACCGGCGACAAGTACTACGTCATCGACAGCCCTGCGGAGGTCGACACGATGTGGCCGTACTCGCCGTGGTCGATCCCCGAGGTCATGGACCTCAACCAGAAGCGCCGCCTCGAACAGCGAGGGATCGGACTCTACGCGGTGCGCAACTACGTACCGAGCTTCGTCTATATGCGCTGGGGCATGAACCTCTCGATCCAACGCAAGGACGGCCTGATCATCCGCACCTTGGGCCGCACACCGGTGGCCACGCCTGCCGCCGTCCTGGAGCTCACCCCGGAACAGGTTCCGCACGTGGAGGCCCCGTTGTGGTTCGGGATCTTGCGCGGGCGGCTCTCCATAGAGGCGCGGCGCAGCGGCACCACGGTCGATGTGTTCACCAGCTTCGATGACATCGCGATGCCGAGCAGCGAGGTCTGCTACTACCTCATGAAGGGCAACGAGAAGGTCGACATGATCCCGTACTCGCGCAAGGGGAGGGTTATGTTCCGCAACGCGCCGCCCGGAGTGAAGGTGCGCGGGTACCACAAGCGGGACGGCAAGGTCGTCGAGCGGATCGACAGCCGGCAGGTCTGACCCAGGTTCGCCTCGGGGTCCGTCAGACGTCGGCCCCCAGCGCCGGGATGATCAGGTCGAGCTGGCGATTCATCAGGCGCGTCACCTGGTCCATGGTGGGCTGGGGGAAGCGGCGCACCTGCTCGAGGATCGCTGAGGCATCTCCTTCAAGAGGGAGCCTGCGCACGTCGAGGCCGAAGGCGGAATAGTGGTCGCGGAACTTGAAATCACCGCCGAACACCTTGTCCGTGAGAGTGAAGGGCGCAACCGGCACCCCGTAGGCGTGCGCGAAGATGCAGCCATGCAGGCTCGTCGAGGCGACGGCATTGTAGTGGGACAGCTGGGAGACGAACTCGTCGCGAGCTGCGTAGTTGTCCACGATGTTCTCGACCTGCTCGGGAAAGCGCGCAGCGAATTCCTCGCGGTCCACGTCATGGATGATGAACCCGAGCGGCTTGCGGGAGGCACGGGGAGGCAGGGGAGAGATCCGCGGGAGCAGCAGTCCGGGGTCGCCGATCACCTCGGGTACACGCTTGGCATCACGTTCGATCACAGACTGGGTGAGGAACCCGCGCACTCCCTCCAGGCGAACCTGCGGAGAGTACTGACGGGTGTTGCCGTTGATGAGGCCGCCGCCGATAACTCGCACCGGAGAGTCCACGAGAGCAGCTATCACAGAGCCGACCAACGCCACAGTCTCCCCATCCAGCGCATCACGATGGTTCATGCCCTTGCGCATGTAGGCGTCGGGTCCGATCAACCAGTCGGCGATGTGAAACCCCATCATGTCGCCGAGATTCCCGCGGTCGCCATCGACCATCGTCTTGTGGGCATAGACAGAGCGCATGAGAGGGATATTCCTTTGATCGGGCCGGGGTGTTCCCGGGCTCGCAACGTTTCAGATGCTATCGGTTCAGGGGAGAGCTGCGGACAGTCAGTTCGAGCAGTCCCTCGTAAGGTGCGACGGCCGCAGCGAAGGGTCGTCCGGGTACTCCGACGTACCGTCGAGCTCGAGCACCTCGGAGAGCACATCGAACCTCGTCGTGGTGAATCGCGTGAGCAGACTGATCAGGCGCTCTCTCGATAGTGCGGTATGCCCGGGGGCGAAATCTGCCACCCACACCACGTGATCCGGATCCCTCCACAGAATGCCCGGCGAGTGGGTCGCGTAGTTCTGAGAATGGAGATATGGGATGCAGTGATCACGAAGATGATTATCGGAGGCATTCTGCAGGTAGATCAGTCGCCCAGGGCCTTGGGAGGGAAGATCCTCGAGCACCGTGTAGCGCCGTCCGAAGTAGCGCAGCGCCGAGCGGGCCACGTCACGGTAGTCGTCTCCGCGCAATGATGCTGCGGGGACCGGGTAGGCCCGGGTGAGGTAGGCAGTGACGAAGTTGCGGGAGTATTCGACGATGTCTGTCTGGGGATTCCAGGCGAACACGGAAGGTCCGCCCGGAAGCAGGTGCGCGATGTTCAATGCCGCGAACCCGCCTGCGGAACCTCCGACCAGCCACAGCTGCTTCCCCAGTCGGCGAGAGAGCGGAGTCAGCAGCTTGGCCAGGCCCCGCGCCGTGTCATGGATCGAGTTGCCCACGTACCAGGAGATCGCCATGGAGTCGGAGAGCTCGAGACTGGCATCGGAGATTGCCACGTAGGGATGTCCGATCATCGCGGCGATGCCTGATCCCGAGAAGAAGGGCGGGACCTTCTTCGTCCGTTCTGTGACGGCGCCGGAGAAGATCACGGTGACGGGTCCGGTCGTCGCCGCGAACGGGTCGCCACCGATCATCAGCTCGAGCTGACGTGTGGGACCGCCGCCGATCACATGGATCCCGTCCTCGTGGGATCCGGCCGCGAGGAAATCGCGGACGTTCGCCCAGCGAGTCTCGAGGTGACGGAACTGCGGGGGCTGAATCTCCTTGGCCCGGGGGAGGGGCTCGAATCGAGGCATCAGAGCACTCCGCTCTCGGCGCGGGCGACGTCGGTGCCGCCGACGCGGACGAATCCTCGCACGGTGACACCGTGAGGAATCCCCTCGAAGGACGCAGCTGTCTCCGAGGCGTGCCAGCGCAGCGCGATGCGGGAACTGGACTTCACGACGTAGTAGCAGATGGTGACGTTCGACCTCCCGAAGGATGAGAGATCGCAGTCGACCGTGATCGTCTCGCCGTGTCGCGCGACGGTCAGCTCCACCTCCACGCGGTCCACAGCGAAAGTCCGCGCTCCGGTCTCCGGCTCGACAGCGGTGCGGAGAGCGGTCCCACCGGCAGTGGCAGCAGCGAGGACGTGATCGGTCCGATCACGGATCTTCGGGTGGGGCCACGCATCCATGGCAGTGAAAGCCTTTGGCGCGTCCAGCACGGTCACAGGCTGCGGGAGCAGCTCCGTCGCAAGCTCCAGCGGCTTCTCACCGCCGCCGTTCTTGCCGTGACGTGCTGCGCGAGCGATGAGGCACACATCGGCTGCAGTATTGGGCGTCAGCGCGTCCCCGCAGTCGAGGCGAAGGCGGATCACGCGCCGGTAGGGGAGCGGATCGAGGTCCGCCAGGGCGGGAACGAGCGCTCCTCGTCTGTTCGGCTCCTCGTCCTCGACGACCAGCAGCCGGGCCGACGCCGGGACCGTACGACGGGGGCCAATGGCGAGATGGTCCAGCGCTGCGGAATTCCCGGGAACGGCATGCACGACGACCAGCAGCTCGGTGCGTTCCGGGAGCTGCTGGTCGAGCAGCGTATCGACGGTGCCCTGCACTCGCAGACGCTCCGGGTCGGACGACGCCTGCGGCACGTGGTCCGAGAGCACGAGCTGGGCGACGACCAGAACGTCGGTCGGAATGACCAGAGCGGCGCGAGGCGACGGAACGACCGCGCCCTGCTCAGCCAGCTGCGGCACGGAGCACCTCCGGGGATCGATGAACGGCACGGTCACCACCCGCTCTCGCACGGAGCGTGGGGCGCGGTGTCCGAGGGTACCGGGTGCGTGAGCGGCTCAGAGAGCGGAGCTCAGCGCCACAGACCCTTGGTATCGATCACGAGCTTCTCCTGCAGCAGCGCACGGTCGATCTCCTTGAAGGGATCGTGGTCGACCATGAGGAGCACGATGTCCGCACGCTCGAGAGCGGAGTCGAGCTCGGCGAGCTCGACGTTCTGGCGCTCTGCCAGCTCCTTCGGCAGCTCGTCGACGTTCGGCTCGACGACCAGCACGGTGCCATCGGTGAGCCGCTCGGCGAGGGCGCCCGCGATGTTCCGGCTGGGGGACTCACGCAGATCGTCGATGTTCGCCTTGAAGGCGATGCCGAGAGCTGCGACCGTCGGGTTCTTGAAGCGGTCGGCCTTCTCCAGCACCTTCTCCAGGACGATCTCGGGCTTGGAGTCGTTGACCTCGCGGGCCGTGCGGATCAGGTTGGAGAACTGGCGATCGGCAGAGACGATGAACCACGGGTCCACGGCGATGCAGTGTCCACCCACGCCCGGCCCGGGCTGGAGGATGTTCACTCGCGGGTGGTGATTGGCGAGCTCGATCAGTTCCCACACATCGATGTCCTGGCGGTCGGCGATGATCGACAACTCGTTCGCGAAGGCGATGTTCACGTCGCGGAAGGCGTTCTCGGTGAGTTTCGCCATCTCGGCGGTCTTCGCATCGGTGAGCAGCAGCTCGCCGTGGCAGAAGCTCGCGTACAGGTCGCGATTCAGCTCGGCGGCTTCGCGGGTCATGCCGCCGATGATGCGGTCGTTCTCCACCATCTCGATCATGATGCGGCCCGGGAGCACACGCTCAGGAGCGTGAGAGAAGTACAGGGAGTTCGGGAGGTTGGGCTCCTCGGTGAACTCGGGGCGCGCGTCGAGGATGACCTTCGCCATGTGCTCCGTCGCGCCGGGAGGGGCCGTGGACTCCAGAACGATCAGCTCGCCACCGGAGAGCTGGGGGGCGATCCCGCGAGCGGCGGCCTCGATGTACGAGAGGTCCGCGTCATGGTCGCCCTTGAACGGGGTGGGCACGGAGACGATGTAGGCATCAGCTTTCGGCGTCTCCAGCTGTGCGGAGAGCTTGCCCTGCGCGACGACTCCCGCCACGACGGTCTCGAGCCCTTCTTCGACGAAGGGGACGGTGCCCGCGTTGATCGCGTCGACGTTGGCCTGCTTCACGTCGACCCCGATGACGGTCTTGCCTGCCTGCGCGAGGACTGCGGCTGTCGGCAGGCCGATGTAGCCGAGGCCGATGACGCTGACGGTGTCGAGGGGGACGTTCGGACTCATCGGAATCTCCTGCGAAATGGGGGACTGAGCGGGGTGGGATGCACTTCTCTTCAGTGCACACTAACGCGGTGAGCATGCTGGGAGACGAGTTCCTCAACACTTGTCATCAAGACAACATCGGATCGTCACTTCCCGGGGCGTTTTCTGTGAGCCGGATCCCAGTAATCCTTCAACGCGCCCTCGGGCTCTTGTGTCACACGCGCCGCTCAGCGGATCCGACTACGCTCACAGTGCTCCCAGTCCTGGCCGCGAAGGATGCGAATGCCCGAACGACCACGTCCGCAGATGCCTCGGAGGAGGATCCTCCTCGCCGGCGCGATGACGCTGGCACTTGCGCTCATCCTCGTGATCGTGCTGGTCGGGCCGTTCAGGGACTCGTGGGGTCCCGGAAGTCCTGAGGAGACTCCGACGGCGACGGGACCGTCGGACCCGGCGAGGACCACAGCAGGACCGAACGCACCCCCGCAGGTCTTCCGGGAGGAGGCCTCGCTGACCGTGCCCGAGAACGTGCTCGCCGCCGCGGGTGCGTTCACCCTTCAGCAGGGCGAGGCCGTGGTCGTCGCAGTCGACGTGGCGACGGAAAAGCCCGCGGACAGCGACGGGGTGAACATCTTCCTCGGAATCCGACTCACCTGCACCGACCCCTCGGGTGCCACGGTGGGGACCGCGGGAGGCACCGAGAACCTTCTTACCGGAGTGCCCGTAGTCCTCGCGAACCAGGTGCTGCTGCGTGCAGCTGCGGACGGAATCTTCCACTGCGAGGTGTTCCTCAACGCACCGAATGATGAGGGCGCATCCGCTGGCACCACATTCACTCTCGACACCTCATGGGCGGTCACGCCGGTTGACGGACTCGCGGTGCAGACACCTGCCGTGGAGCGGCTGCCGATGACGATTCCCGCGGGCGAGCGGAGGATGACCTTCGCCGAGGTGGTGCCGCTCAGCGAGCTCGCCGAAGGCAGTCTTCAGATGCATGCGAGCCTGAACCTCACCACATGCACCGGGGTCGGGGGATCGAGGGAGGACGGCCGTACGTGGTGCGCTCAGGACGACATCGATACCTCCGGCAGCACCTACGAAGTCGAAACTCGGCTGGACCTGGTCGGAGACGACGGCGCAGTCTGCGGAGCGATCGACGCCAGCCGACAGAGCCTGCACCTGGAGCACTACCGACACCATCAGCTTCTGCACGTCGACAGGCACGTCGAGGTTCCCGCCGAACCCTGCGGTGATCGGGTCCGGGTGTCGGTGCTGCTCGACAACACCGGTCCGGCATCCTTGGTCGTGCACCGCGAGAACTCGTCGATGATCACGACCGAGACACAGGTGCCGCGGCCTGGCCAGGCATAGGATCGCAGCGGACATCCAGCCAGGAGACAGCCTGGGTATCAGACTGCGGGAAGGTGACCGATGCTCGACAGCATCCTTTATCGACGGGGATTCCTCGTCACCCCGGCGGGACGCCGAGGCGCGGAGCCGGACTTCCTGAGCTCCTGGACGCTCCACGAGCTCGGTGCCTGGTGGATCCACGTGCATCCCGAGACGCCGGTCGCGATCCACCCGCTCCGCGGCACCGAGAGCGCTGTGGCAGTGCTCGGGGACATCTTCGTCGCGCATGGACGTGGGACGGTCGAAGAGGCCGCCATGCGGTACGCGAGCCACGACTACGCCGTGCTGGATGACCTCAGCGGCCGCTTCGCACTTCTCGCCGTGGACGGTGCTGCGCTGCGGCTGGTGCAGGACCCGATGGGAGCACAGACCGTCTTCTCCTCCGATCGGCACCATGTCGCGGCCTCGCACGCGGCGCTGCTGGCGGAGCACCTGGGACTTGCACGGTCGCGCTCGATGAACGCGCTGATGCAGATGCCCGAGCAGAAAGCGAAGACCACCCGATTCCTGCCCGGCGACCGCTCGCTGTACGACGACGTGCGCCTGCTGCCGCCGAACGTCGAGCTCGACCTCCAGTCCGGGACGACCTCGCGCTATTGGCCGCATTCCCCACTCCCTCAGACCGGTCGGGACGACGTGCTCGCAGTCTGGGATGAGTACTTCGAGAACTATGCGCGCCACCTCGCCGGGCACGACGGAGTCGTCCTCGGTCTGACGGGCGGCGTCGACTCCCGTGGGATGATCGCCGCGCTGCGCAGCAAGGGACTCCCGATGAGGTATGAGTCCTGGGCAGCGATGAAAGAGGAGGAGAGCTCCCGGATCCCCGCCATGGTGGAGCACCTGGGAGGACCGCACCGATGGATCGACATCCGCGAGCGGATCAACACCCCGGAAGGGGAGGCGCTCGCGGAGGCCGGGCGACGCGCCGCAGGGTACACACGTGGCCTGCCGACGATGCCCGCTCTCGCCGCACAGGATGCCGCTCCCCGGGACGTCTTCGTCTATGGCCACGGTGGAGGCGTGACCGCAGGTCCCTACAGTCGGCGCGCCAAGGCATTCCTCCCTGAGGCGCCCCTCGATCGCGCGTACTACCTCAATGCAGGGCCGCAGCGGAAGAACGCCTCCCCGGAGTACAAGAAGGCCAACCGTCTTGCCTTCGGAGAGTTCCTCGAGCGTGCGCACTACGACGGGGACCTCCACGGTGTCGACCCGGGGCTGCTCCTGTACTGGGAGCACCGGATGGCGAACTGGGCGGCGCTCCAGATCGCCGTCCATGCCATCGGGATGAACGCGCACGCCGGGATCAACAGTCGCCGCCTCTATTCCGCGTTCTGGGGCTTGCCGGAGTCTCCGCACGAGAAGAAGCTGCATGCCGAACTGATCGCCATCTACGATCCGGTGCTCGCCGGCCTCTGACGTCCTGACTTCGGACGTCCGTCCCTCGGACGTCCCTGCAGTTCAGCGCGGCGGTGAGACGGGAAAGGAGACCTCGTCCCGTCCCACATGGATCAGCTCATCCACATCCCCCGTGGTGATCCGCAGACCGAATGCGGCCGGCTCAGGAGTGCGGAAAGAGGACATCGTCGGGGCACGGCCGGCGCCCGCAGCGAGCACCGTGATGATGCGGAAGCTGGTACCGCTCTTGCGTGCCGTGATCGCCGTGGCCGGGACCTTCTGCTTCCATCCGTTCGAGACCCAGCCGTCGAACGGGGACTCCTGCGCCGTGACCTCGCTCAGCTCCACCGCAGTGCCGGCAAACATCAGCGCGGCGCGGTGATCACCGGCACTGAGCTCGGCGCGCTGCCCGTCGGTCGAGCTCGCGACCTCCGGTCCCAGCTGCCAGCGCTGACACGCAGTGATCTCCTGCCTCGAGTTCACATGATCCACCACCACCAGATACTCGCCCCGGACCGAGTGGATCACCCGACGCATGAGAGAGATTCCGGGGAAGCTGTCGTCGGCGAGGACGAACTCATGGTGGCGTGCGGAATGGGACTGCCGATGAAGTTCGACGCGGGCACCCTCCCTCGGGTCACGCCCTTCGATCGAGACCAGCGAATGGCTCGCCCGAGAGGCGAAATGCTTCCGCGCAGGACTGTTGCCGTACTCGTACTTCCCGGGATCGACCACCCAGTTCACCGTCGACGCCGAGTAGGTGACGGAGCCACCATCAGGGTGGCCGTGCACACGATGACCCGGCCCGAATCTGAGCGAGAAGAAGGACTCCTCCGAATACCGACGAGTCGCGGATCCCCATCCGCTGCGCCCGAAGACGTACCCGGCGTCGTAGACCTTCACCAGGTCGTCAGGAGCCGTGCCTTTCGAACCGTCGCTGGTGACGAACTGGACGAATGGTGAGCGCACCGACTTCGGTGCCTGGGGGTCGGTGTCCCCGATCATCACCAGGGTGCCGTCGGGACGGGTGGCATGGGCGATCTGCTCGGGGGCGAGGCCGTGCCGAGCAGCGTCGGGCGGGCGCGGGAGCCGCTCTGCATCCACTCGGCGCAGAGTCCTCTCCCACCACAGGTAGTTGCTGTCGTGATAGGAGATCGAGGCTTCCGCGTTCACACCCTGCTCGTCGTACTGCTCGAGGATCAGTGCGCCCATCCTTGCCAGGGCGAGCTCCCATAATGTGGAATCGCCGAGGATGCGGCCACACACGAAGAGAGCTTCCGCCTGGTGCAGGGCGTGGTTCGCGACGCCCTGCTTCTCAGGATCTGCGAGGTGTGCGGCATGGGTGCGGATCGTGTTCTCGAGCCATGGGAGCTCTTCCGGAGACCGCTCGTGGACGAGCGGGGCTGCGAGGCAGAGCTGCAGCGCACGGATGCCGTCGGACATGTCCTTCCAGGCCCAGCGCGATCTGGGCCGTTGGGGCGGGTTCTTCTCCACCCAGTCACGGACGTGGCGAAACCACATGGAGTACGCCCGCTCGTTGCCGTCCTTGGTGGCGGCACGACGGAGCGGATCCAGCCACCGGAGCATATGGAACTGGAACGTCCAGTTCCTGTCCTGGAAGGGATCTTCCTTCCAGGTGATCTTCGACGGCAGCTCCCAGGCGGGATGCGGGAGCAGGGTGACCTTGCCAGCAAGGAGATCGTCGACCACCTCAGGCGAGTACGCGTACCCAAAAGCCTGTCGTTCTGCCACCAGCAGATCGAGACCCATGATGAAGCGTCCTCCCTCGGCATCGCTCCCCGCTCAGCAGTACCGCAGAGCGAGACGTTGCAGCGACGCTAGCATGGCCTTTCGCGGCGATCCGACCGCCCAGCCCAGGATAGGACGAGCCATGACCACGCGCGCCACGACCGTCGCAGATCTCGATCTCGGCGTCGCCGAACGTCAAGCTTTCGGTGGTACCTTCGGCCGGCCGAAGAATGGGGAGTCACAGGTCGCGCGATATCGCGCCGGCGCTCTGCGCCTGCCCCCGCACAAGGACTGGAAGGGCAACTTCACCGACTGGGCGGCAGACCCGTACAAGGACCGGAACTGGCAGTTCCAGCATCACACCCTGCGCTGGGTGAACGCGATCCGCTGGGCCGCCATGGACGGCGATGACGCTGCCCGCAGCGAATGGGTTCGGGTCGCCCAGTCCTGGTTCGCGGCCAACGTGCCCGCAGAGAAGGCGGTCGGAGCCTTTGCCTGGAAAGACATGGCGGACGGAAATCGTGCCGTCGAGCTGTCTCTCGGGGCGCCACTGGTCCCCGCCGAGGCCTCGTGGTTCGTCGAGCTGCTCGGTGCCCATCGCGATTGGCTGATGGACGACACGCACATCGTCGGCGGCAACCATGGCCTGCACCAGAACACCGGTCTGCTCGTCGTCGGCGCCGTGCTGCGTGACCATGCCGCGATGCAGAAGTCGCTGGGGAGGCTCGTACGAAGCTTCGAGAGGGCGTTCGACGAACAGGGGTGCAATGAAGAAGGGTCGGTCGCCTATCACCAGATGAACATCCGCTGGTGGCGACAGACCTGGGCGAGAGTCGATGCTGAGGGCCTGGAGGTGCCGACGCACGTCACGGCACGGCTGGACGCTGCCTGCACGGTGCTCGCCCATCTGGCCCAGCCCGACGGTGAGCTGCCGCAGATCGGCGATTCGGCACGGTCGAAGGTCGTGCCGGGGCTCAGCGAGGTGACCGATTTCGTCATCTCGGCAGGGAAGCGCGGTGAGACCCCCGGAGCTCGCGCACTTGTCCTGGAGCGCGGCTACGCGATCTCCCGGAGCGGATGGGGAGAGGACCGTCCTGCCGCGCAGGAGTCGCACCTGGTGGTCCGACACGGTGCCTACGCGCGAGCCCACGGTCACTTCGACTCCGGCAGCGTCCACCTCTACACCGCGGGGCGACGTTGGTTGGTCGACCCCGGATTCCACTCGTACCAGACCGGTGACCCCACGCGCCGCTACCTCGCCTCCCGCGAAGCGCACAATGTTCCCCTCCTGCCGGAGCTGGACCGTGAGCCCAAGGCGGATTTCGA
Organism: Brachybacterium sp. AOP42-C2-15; assembly: GCF_052377065.1. NCBI lineage: Bacteria > Bacillati > Actinomycetota > Actinomycetes > Micrococcales > Dermabacteraceae > Brachybacterium > Brachybacterium sp. AOP42-C2-15. The sequence goes on along the minus strand of NZ_JBQSWK010000040.1, from coordinate 8,457 downwards.
GCTCGTGCGCAGCAGCTCCACCGACGCCGCCGACGATCTTCTCCTCGTCGATCGTGGATACGACGGCGCGGACCTCGAGCGGAGGGTCGTCTACCTCCGGGACGCGGACTGCTGGATCGTCTGGGATCGGGCGAGTCGTCGGGACGAGCAGGAGCTCACCCTCGAACAGCACTGGCAGACGGATGTCGGCGTGACCGTTCGGCCCCGTGACCAAGGGTTCCGGCTGAACGACACGACATCGACCACGACGATGACGATGACCTGGCTGGGGACTCAGCACACGCTGGCCCGGCACGACGCCGCCCGGGGCGAAGATCTCACCGGATACGTCGGCACCAGGTGGAAGACGCTCGAGCCGGCCACTCGCCTCACGGCTCGGGCCACTGGGACAGCCCCTCAGCTCGTCACCCTGATCGGTGCTCACTCGCCGCGACCCCTGGGCCTCGTGGACTCCTTCGTGATGCAGGGCGGATCGTTGATCCTGTCCCCGGTGCGGGGGGACTCCTGGTGGTCGGTGAACATCGGGCAGGAGTCAGTGCGGGTCCACCGTCATCACCAGTCCTGATGGGCCGTCGCCCTGATCAGCCCGGCTTCTGCCGGGCCGGTCAGGTTCACGGGATCAGTTCGTCGTAGGCCCGGGCGATCACCTGGGCGAGCTGCGACCAGTCGCGGTTCTCGACGACCCAGTCCCGAGCCTGTGCACCGAGTCGCTGAGCGTGCGCCTTGTCATCGAGGAGCGTGGTGAGGGCCTCGATCAGGGACTCGACGTTCCCCTTCTCATGCAGCAGACCGTTCACCTCGGGCGTGACGATCTCTGCGAGGGCTGCGACGTCGGAGGCGATCACAGCTTTGCCCATGGCCATCGCTTCGAAAGGCTTCAGCGGCGATACCATCTCGCAGACCGGCAGGGGGAGGCGCGGGAACGGTGTGATGTCGACCAGCGAGTAGTACCGTTCCACCTGCTCGTGCGGGACCCGCCCGGTGAAGGTGACGACGTCGCTGAGGTCCTGCTCCTGGACGAAGAGCGTGAATCGCTCGAGCTCTGCACCATCCCCCACGATGAGGACATGGAAGTCCTCACGAGTGCGGGAGAGCTGCTGCGCCGCCTGAAGCATGAGCTCGATGCCCTCGTAATCGAGAACCGATCCGACATAGCCGATGACGGTCTTCCCCGTGACACCGAGCTCTGAAGCCAGCTGCTCATCGCGGCCGATGGGAGTGAAGCGAGAGGTGTCCACGCCGTTCGGGACCACGGTGATCTTGTCTTCATCCACACCGCGGTCGACCATCTCAGCGCGCAGGGCCTCGGTGATGGTGAAAACTTTGGTGGCACCCTTGGCGGCGTCGGCTTCCATCTTCGCCATGTAGCGGAACATGTTGCTCTCGGCCCACTCGGGATTGCGTGAGCCGCGGGTGATCTCCCACAACCCACGTACCTCGTAGATCGACGGGATGCCGAGCGAGCGCGCGGTCTTCACGGCCGTGAGGCCGTTCCAATGGTTGGAAGCGGCGTGGATGAGCGCGGGGCGCTCGGCCTTCGCGAGTTCCTGCAGAGCTGCTGAATAGCGCTCGGTGTAGGGGAAGAGCGGGTTCTTCTTCTCGATCTCGCGTCCGGTGAGCAGTCGGTGGTACTCCACGTTGCCCACCCGATCCTGCCGTGGGACATCCGGCAGGTCCTCCATTCCTGGCATGTCGTAGGGATAGCCGAGGCGCGTCACCCCGTCGACGTCCCAGTCGAGGCGGTTCAGCTGCGACAGGAGCCCATGGGTGCGGGTCGCATAGCCCGCTGAGTGGTGGGGGAGCGAGTTGTGCAGCAGGTAGAGCACGTGATCTCGACGCGCCTCATATGCCGGTTCGGGCGCCATGTCCGGGAAGGGAAAGCCGCTCTTGCCCAGCTGGTAGTTGCTGATGAGCCCGTGCTTGTACTCATTCTGGAGTGCTTTGGCCCAGGTGTCGGCAGGCAGATGCTTGCGGTACTCCTCGAGGTAATCGGTGACGTACTTGGTGCGTCCCGCTGCACGGCCCCGGCGGATCGCGCGTCGCAGTGCGTTCAGGGGAACGGCGCGCGGATCGGCGTCGCGGAGAAGGCGGACCGCGAGCTCGCGATCCCCTCGCCCCAGGGCGACGGTGATCCTGGCGCGCATGACATCGTTGTCTCCCAGATTCTCACGATGGGCGGCGAGTGTTGCCTCCGAGAGTGTCTCGTCACGAGATGCACGGTTGATCTCGACGATCAGGCGATTGAGGGGGTCGGTCCCGCGACCGATCGTCTCCAGGGCGTCGTGCAGCGAGTAGGGGATGGCGAAGTCCAAGGCGCCGCGGTGGGCGCCCGACGCTGCACTGAGGTCCGCTTCGAGCCGGGAGAGTGCCCATCGCTGACGGGTGGAGCGCAGGTCGAGCTCACGCACCAGGTCCAGGTAGGCCTCCAACGCGTCGGGCTGTGCCCCGTCCTGGGCGAGAGAGAGCCCCAGAACCTCCTCCGCGATGCTTCCTCGGGAGTGGCGGATGAGATAGCGAGCAAACTCAAGGAGGACCTGGGCGTCGAACTCGGACTGTGCCGCCGCGTTCCGGAAGAGGACGATTGCGTCGTCCACCGTCTTCGCCGCTTCGGCATCGTTGCGGAGTGCGGCGAGCTGCTCGGCCTGCTGAGCACGCCCATCGTCCGTTCCACCGCCAGGGTCCGGAGCGAAGAGCTTCCGCAGGCGTGTCATCCCGGGTACTGCACTCCGGCGAGCCATCATCGTGACCCTCCCGAGAGCTGGGTCCGGACGTGCGGACCGAGAAGTGGGGCGAGCAGAGGGAACGTCAACAACGCAGTCTCCTGGGGCAGCGGACAGGGCGGGGTCGAGGGCGCTCCGCACCCTCTACGGTATCCGGTGTCCGTGGCTGACGACGCCGAAGAATACGAGGGCCGCGGGCCGGTGAGCTTCGAGCGCGAGGTCATCGGCCTCCGCCGTCCGACGCTGAGCTCTCCTCGACGGGCGCGAAGCGCAGCAGAGTGGCGGTCCCGGCGTGACTGCTCACAGTGACCGGCTGGGAGCGCGCCAAGCCAGCATCCTTGAATTCGCCCGTGACCGGGGCGAGAGCTGTCAGGGTGCTTTCTCGAGCGTCGAGTGCTTCTCCCGCGAGTCGACTGCCCTCGACCAGGGTCCACGCCGATGGAGCGCCTGAGGGCAGTCCGCTCGGCGCACTGATCTGCACTTGTGCAGGAGACGCGCTCGTGGGATCCCGGAGGTCCACGATCAGAAGGTTGAGTGACCCGTCGTCGCCGAGCACCCCGTGGACCATGACGGCACCGTCGCCTGACGCCGCGGAGGAGAGCACGTGCCCGTCGGTGAGCATGCCGAGCTGCATGAGCGCGAGGTAGCTCGTCCGTCCTGCGACCACCATCCCCGGCTTCTCGAGCTCCCCGGTGGCGCACAACGGACTCATCGGGGCACCGCCCTGGCAGGCCTGCAGCGTCGCGTGGAAGGCAGTGCGCTCGACGCCGAGCTCTGCAGCGGTCAACACGTAGTCGATCGTCCACAGTGCTTGGGCATGGGTGCGGGACGTGTCGTTGGTGCCGGGGCAGGAGGTAGGTCCTGTCTCCTCCATCCATAGCGGAAGATCGTTTTCGTCGGCGACTTCGGCACCCATGCCGATGATGTGACGGGCACGGTCCCGCAGCTCGGGAGAGGTCAGGTCCTCCACCGTGGGGTTTGCGATCGACGAGGCCGGACCGTCACAGTCCCAGAGCGGATACCAATGCATCGTCAGAGCCCGCTGATTCGGGATACCTGATTCCGCGAAGGCTCTCCACCACGGAGCGTCGTAGGCACCCGGACCGGCGACAGGGAGTCCAGGAGCGACCTCCTCGAGCGCGGCAGAGTACTCCCTCAAGGAGTCCTGGTAGGGCTCGGGCCCCCACGTTGCATCGCGCACGGCGAGCTGTGGCTGGTTCTCATGGAAGTATCCGTTGGGCTCGTTGCCGATCGCGACGGCGAGAAGACGGTCGCCGAACGCCTGAGCGGCGTGGGCGGCCATGTCGGCGGCGCGGCCCGGATCATCGTGGCCGAGGTCGAGAGCGAGGTTGACCTGGGCATCCACGTCGTCCGCCACATTCGCGACCCGCGCCAGATCGTCAGGCGTGACGGTCACTTCGGCCCACGCCGGCGCGGGCTCGCCGTTCGAGGTCCACCACATCCGGCGGTCCACCCCGTTTCCGCCGAATCGAAGCACGGGGCGGTCCAGCTCCTGCAGCGTGAGCGTCAGATTCGACTGCTCGGCGTCCCAGATCGGGTTCGCGAGCTCGGTGGCATCGAAGCTCAGGCCGATGTTTCCTCCCGTGGTCACCGAGTCCGCGTCGAAAGACAGAGATATCGTCACCGCCGCTCCGCTCGTCTCGTCGAGGGGTGCCAGTGTGAACGGACCGGGGTCGGATTCGTAGCCGGGGAGGTCGACCGAGTTCCAGGGTGGCGCGGGGGAGGGCGATGCCGATGACCTGCGACCATCGCGATCGTCCGAGGACGTACTTCCGAGGAGCAGCGGGCGGAGCATCAACGTGCCGGTGACGACCAGGACCACAGCGAGCAGTCCGGCGGCGAGGAGTACTCCTTGACGGCGTGTCACTGCGAGCTCCTCAGGGCCGGCTTCTGCCGGCTGTGGACCGTAGGAACCTTCGTCATCACACCATCACGTGGTGGTCGTTCCGGCCGAACCAGGCGACATCCGCACTCGCCAGCAACTCTCGGTCGCTCACAGACCACGCGTGCCCGCCTGCCTCTCCGCGCCGCATCTGGGTGAAGTTGAAGCGGTCTGCTGAATAGATCCGTGCCCCGGCCTCGGACACCGCCGAAAGGAATGCGGTGTCTTCCCCGCGCGAGATCTGCTCGAAGGGATGGGCGAGAAAGATGTCCCGCCCGGCGGTCAATGTGGGCCCCATCAGTCGATCAGTGAAGCGATGTTCCCTCCAGGGGAAGCGAAGCAGTGTCGCATCTGTGCCGGTGAGGTACATGTAGTGGGCGTGCTTGCCGACGACCTCGGCCCCGGAGAACTCACGTGCTCGCAGCAGGTCGTGGAGGTAGAACTCGCCATAGATGTCGTCGTCATCCATCTTCGAGCAGACCTCGCCGTCGGCGTGCTGCACCGCTTCGTTCAGACACGACCCGAGCGACCAGGCCGCAGGCGCTTCCATCGCCTTCACGCTCGCGATGCCCAGCTCGCGGGCCCGTTCGATCACATGCTTCTCGGCCTCGAACCCGTGGGTGACCAACAGCAGCTGACGCTCGACCCCGGTCTGTCGGGCCACCTGCTCCACGAGGTGCTCCAGCTGGCCCGGTCGGTTCGTCACCGCCAGGACGCTGACCGACGGCAGCCCGGCACCGCCCGGCCTGCCAGAGTTGCCAGCGCGTGCTCCGAGTCCCGCCGCCTCCAGGACCGTTCGTGCGCGATGGCTGTAGGTGTGCTCGCGCCAGATGCGCCTTTGTGCGCGGTGTACGGTGCGGTCGCGCAGCTCGGGCGACCGGACCAGAGCCCGCACGGTGTGGGCCGCATCCTCGCGCGACGCGGCCTGAGGGACCTCGTCCGCCGAGAAGAACTCTCCGATCGCCGGGGACGGCGCAGAGACCACAGGTGTGCCCGAAGCGCTGATCTCGAAGATACGCCGTGCACACATGGAAGAGCTCGTGACCACTGAGTTCACGTTGAGGAAGACCTTGTACGCCTTGTAGGCCGTCAACATCCGGTCGTAGTCGAGCGAGCCGACGACCCGGTCACCGAGCTCCCCGGGGAATTGGTAGCGCTCGTCGTCGCCGAGGAATCGGGAGAAGATCTCCAACCCCGTGTCCATCTGCGCCGAGGCATCCAGAGCACCTCCCAGCAGCATGTCCATCTGCTCGCGACGCTCGGGGAACTTGTGGGCGAAGTACATCCCCGCGAAGGCGACGTCGCGCTCCTGATGCCCGTGGCGAGGTCGGATGGGGTTGTGGACTGCGGGCTGGGCGGCGAAGGGGAGCACCGCCACACTGTCGTGGCCGAGCTCCTTCCGGTACCGGGGCAGCAGGGTGATATCGGTCGTGAAGACGTGGTCGAAGAGCCGAGCCGTATCGAGGAAGTCATCGAAGTGGGGCGGGTCCTCCTTGTTCCAGAACACCGTGGGAATACCTGCAGACCTGCAATGTGCGACCAGCTCCTGCAGCGCTGCAGTGGGCGCCTTGGAGCCTGTGAGGTGATACTGCCAAGCGTCTGCATTGCCGTGCCACGCGGACTCCACGAGCAGTAGATCCACGGGCGACGCCGACAGCTGCTCGCGCCATGTCGCGGGAGTGACCGGCACCGTGTCGAACTCGTAGGACCAGGCCCGCTGTGAGAAGTCGTCGAGGATCACTGCGATCCTCACGCCGTCGAAGGTGGGAGTGCGCTGAGGCCGAGGCAACGGCGGGAAGGTGAGTCTGCCGGCCTCATCGAAAGAGCCGAGACCGTCGCCGACGCCGTAGCTGATCCGGCGGCGTCGGTTCCAGGTGCGCAGCTGCGTGAGCCCACCCGTTCTCAGGTGCCACAGCCCAGTGCGCAATGTCTGGAGAGGGGAGGAGGTCGTGGGCATCGTCAGCTCCGGGGCGCAGAAACGGGGGATGGAGTCATCGTATGTGCGTCAGCGTCGAGGTGCGGCGTCGGCATGATTCCCTGGGAGGTGAGCGACGCGGATGTGACGTCACTCCGATGGCGGACCGAGCTGGGCAATTCCTCGGACCGGCTGGGTACGCTGTGCGAATCTCATTCCACCAGAGGAGGACCGACGTGAGCGCAACCCCTCCAGCGCGGACCCCGCTCCGCGTCACCGTGTATGGCAGCTGCGTGGCCCGGGACTCGGTGGCGCTCGCCGGAGGCGGCGACCAGTCCACGGTCACGACCTACATCGCACGACAGTCCCTGCTTTCCGCAGGCAGTGATGCGTCAGATCGGTACCCGGCGGGTGCTCGGACTGCGCACCGATTCCGCCGCCGGATGCTGCGGGCGGACTTCGCCGGCGACCTTCAGACGAAGCTGTGTGAGTTCCACGACGTGACCGATGTGCTCCTGTGGGACCTCGCCGATGAGCGGGATGGCGTACTCGTCTTCGATGATGGGAAGGTCGTCACCCGCACCTTTGATCTGCTGAGCGAGCCGGAAGTGTGGGAGGCCGCTCAGAACGCTCGCCACCTCGACTTCGGGACGGACGAGCACTTCGAGAAGTGGGCCGAGAAGGCTCGATCCTTCGTGGAGAATCTGAAAGAGATGGATCTCTTCGACCGTACGGTGGTGCTGCGCATCCCCTGGGCAATGGTGACCAATGAGGGCGAAGCAGCCCCGGGGAGCATGGGAAAGCTCCCGATCGAGGCGAACTATCTGTACGAGCGGTATTACGACCACCTCGTCGGGCTCGGAGTTCGCACACTCGAGATCGATCCGGAGCTGCTGATCGCGGATCCCCAGCACCGTTGGGGACTGGCCCCGTTCCACTACACCCAAGACGCCTATGACGCTGTGATGCAGCAAGTTTTCGAGAGTGCTGGGCGCACTCTCGAAAAGATCCCTGAACCAGCAACCCCGGTGCGTGTGACGATCTATGGAGGCCCTGTCGCCCGCGATGCCATCGACCTCGCAGCGGGAAGGGGAGCGAAGATCACTGACCACGTGTCGCGCAACTCGTTGCTCTCCTTCGGGACGAACGGTGCCGCGATGTTCCCGCAGGAGGTCACCGGGGTGACCCGTTCCCTGCTGCGAGCGTTGCAGACCGACTTCGCCGGGCGGATGCCGTCTCTGATCCGTGCCGCCGCAGAGAAGACGGATGTGCTGCTCTGGGACCTCACCGATGAGCGCGACGGGGTCAGTGAGCTGGCAGACGGCACTATCCTCACCCGAAGCGTCGACGGGCTCGAGATTCCAGAGGTCCGAAGCATCCATGAGGGTGGAACACACATCGCGTTCGGAACCCAAGAGCACTATGTCGCCTGGAAAGGGCAGGCACGTCGCTTTCAGCGAGTGCTGCAAAGTGCCGGAGTCTTCGACAAGACCCTTGTTCTCGATGTGCCGTGGGCACGCACGACGATCGATGGTGAGGAGATCACCTCGAGCAACGGACTCTCGGCGGAGGAGGCGAATCGTCACTTCCGCCGTTACGTGCACTACCTCAAGGCGCTGGGCTTCCGGATCGTCTCGCTCACCGAGAATGAGGTGCACGCCGATCCGGAGCACCGCTGGGGACCTGCGCCGTATCACTACACGCAGGACGTCTACGACCTGATCGTCGAGCGCGCGTTCGAGGCTGTTGCCTGATCCTCCCTGGTCGGCCGAATGGGACCGGTGCTGAACTCCATGAACCCAGGAGGAATGGGCGGGACAGCGGCATCGGGGACAGCTCGATGAACCCGACCACTCCGTTCAACCCATGCTTCCTCTGGGTGGTAACGCTGTTGACGAAGTACGCCCTCAGCGCGGGCA
>NZ_JBQSWK010000039.1:0-25741 GCF_052377065.1 Brachybacterium sp. AOP42-C2-15 | reverse complement strand
GCCATCCTCGGCTTCGACCCATTCGTAGTAGCTGGTCATCGGGACGACGGCGCGGCCGCTGGAGAACGGGCCGCGGAACATCCCGTTCGTCGCAATGGTCTCCATTCGGGCGTTGATCGGACGGGGCCCCTTGTCCTTCGCCCACGAGGGATGCAGTCCCCACCGCGCAAGCTCGAGACGCCGCTGCACCTCGCCGCCGTCATCGACGAACTCCCGCACCACCGGTGCCTTCGTGCGTGGAGCGATCGAGTAGATCGGCTCCCACTCGCCCGCGCGATCATCGCTGGTCGCGACGTAGGCGTGCAGCAGCCCGGCGCCGTTGAACTGAAGGCTGAATCTCCCACACATCACGGCCTCCCCTCGTCACGTGGCTCCAGACTAATCGGGCCACTGGACAAACGGGAGCGCTCGAGCAGTGCGCACATCCGATCGACCGACGCTTACCGGAACATGGTGCGGAGGCTGGAGCGACGTTGAGGGAGTGTCACTCCCGCTCGACGAGCCGCCGAGATGCTGTGTCGTAGACGTAATGCACGATGTCGCCCGATGAGATCAGGTCGATCGCCTGGTTGATGATGGGCAGGGGAACGCTGAACCACTCCGAGGGTTCGTAGGTCCGGCCGTCGATACCGACCTGGCTGACTCGTAGCCGGGCGGCGGCGAAGACTCTGTGAAGGAGATGCTCGAGTGCTGAGGTCTTGAGGTTGTAGGTGCGGTAGCTCGCGATGATCTCGACTGGGGCCATGAGGTAGGTCGGTTCGTGCTCGGCACGCGCGACGCGCTTCTCGACCGGGCCGCGGGAAAACCCGATCTTGTACAGGTCTGGGACGTCGGCGATCAGGGGGTCATCGCTGAGGGATTGCAGCACGTACACGTACCCGGTGGCGACATCGTCGGCGAGAATCGATTCGGACGAGGTGGGAACGACGATTTGACCGTCCTTCTCCCCCATTCGGATGCCCAGTGACTGCCTGTACATCGAGGACTCGGTGCCGTTCTCGAAGATGACTCGGAGACGCTCACGGCGGTTCTCTCGCACTGTGGATTTCTTATACTCCGCCTCGCCGACCTCGGCGATGAACAGCATCACGCCGCCAAGTACGAAGAACGATCCTTCTTCGATGCGCTGCAGCCCGGGGAATGGTGCGAGCCTGGCATCGCCGCTGGCGAGCTCGGCGTGCTTGGCCTTGAACAGATGCTCGAAGTTCTCGAAGTCAGAGGCCTTCTTGCGTGTCGCAGTGTCGAAGTCGTCGACCGGACTCTTGCGTGCGGGCAGCGATGAGACGTCGAGGATGCCGGTGTCGTCTGCGAGGAGGTCGAGATCATCGCCCTCAAGCAACTCATCGAGCGACGAAGGCGCCTCGGGCTCGGCGAGAAGGTCGAACTCGTCGAGGTGCTTGAGCGCGTCGATCTTCTCCTGGTTGGCGAGGATCCCGTCAAGTCGGGCTCCGAGCTTCCGCTCAGCGATCTCGCGCGTCGTCGAGCTTGGATTGCGGCCGTGCTCGCGGCGGTACTCCACGATCTCGAGGAACGCGCGCTCGAGTCGGTCGCTAGACGTGACCTTTTTCGGCTTCTCCGGGGCATCGAGCAGACCGTCGATGTCTGAGTCGAAGAGCGCATCGAGAGCGGCATCGATCGACGTAGTGGGCTCATTGTTGTCAGGTGTGTTCATTCCGCGACCTCCGCGCTCTCAACGCGCTGCTGGGCGTCCCGCTGCTGCTTGCGGCGCTGGAGGAACAGCAGGACCTCGGCGTAGTGCTTCTCCGTCGGGTCGTCCGAGCTACGGTCCGGTCGGCGACCATTGACCTTGACCCATTGCTGGATCTTCGGCCACAGCGCCACGGCTTCTTCCTCGCTGATGTCCACCCTGGTCGCAGCAATGGCGCCTTCGATGATCCGGAGCACTGAAGGTGTCACGGACTTCGACATCACTTCGAACGCACGCTGGAACGGGTTCACGGAGTCGATGAGGTTGATGTTGATGTCGTCAATGTTGACGAACTTCTCCGCCATCCTCACGAAGCGCTTGTCGCCGACCTCGCGGATCTCGCCATTTTTGATCACTGAGTCAACGACAACCTGTTGGCGAAGCTCCTCGATCTGCGACTCGTCCAGATCCGGGTAGCGCTCACGGATGATCTTTGGGATGAGCACCTTGTTGGTCGTCTCGGGATCCACGTGACCGGCGGCCGCGCGAGCGAACGAGTCGTCCTGGAGGATGTTCGCCTTGAGGTCATTAAGGTCGGTCTCGACGATCTGCCTGACCCGTTCAGTGGAGGGCTCCTTGAATCCATTGATCTTGAGGGTGCCAGGCTCCGCTGGGTCGTCGCCGCTGCGCTTGGTCTTGAACTCGAGGTTCTGCGCGAGCACCTGCTCCATGAGGAGCGAGGCTGTGATCGCCTTGAGCATGTTGTTCACCGACACAGTCACTTCGCTTTGCGCTGCGTCTGGCTCGGCGATGAGGTTCGTGAACTGAGCATGACTTTTACCGGGGCTGTCGCGGGTGACGCGTCCGATGATCTGGATGATCTCGGTGAGGGAGGCTCTGTAGCCGACGGTAAGGGCGTGCTCGGCGAATGGCCAGTCAAACCCTTCCTTGGCCATGCCGAGGGCGAGGATGATGTCCGCAGCGTCGCGCTCCTTCGAGGCGACCGTAGCGAGGTAATGCAGGGTGTCGGCCCGCTTCTTCTGGTCAGTGTCGTCGACCAGATCCGCCACCCGCAGCACTTGGCCCGTGTCCGTCCGTCGGATACGGATAATTCCGGTGTCTTCCTCTGTGTCGAGAACTTCGCCGATCTCGTCGATGATGAACCCGACCTCTTCGAGTTTGTCCTTCGTCGACTCTCCGCTGTTTACGTTTGGGATGTGGAGGATGGTCTTCTTGTCGAGGTTCAGAACTTCGTCGATAGCTTCGGTGTACCGGCCCTGGTAGAAATGATGGCCGATGCCCAGCGACTTGAGGTGCTGGTACCCGTTGAGCTGGTCGTAGTAGTTGAACGTGACCGCTGTGAACTTTGCCTCGTCTTGGGCGGCGAGGACTGGTACCGAGTCCCCGCGAAAGTACGAACCCGTCATCGCAACGATGTGCACGTCCGAACCGGCCATGACGTCCCGCAGCAACGCCCCCAGGCGGCTGTTCTCCGTATCAGCGGAGACGTGGTGGAACTCATCGATCGCGAGAACCGTGCCGTTGAAAGCGTCCGGAGTGAGCCGTTCGAAAGCAAACCGCAGCGTCGCGTGTGTGCAGACCAGGGTGGCATCGGGGCCGTTGAGGAAGTCGATGAGCGCATCGACTTTACCCGCCGAGGAGCCAGGCGTGCAGAGATTGTGCTCGGGTTTGACCTCCCAGTCAGCGAAGAAGCCGTTCGCGATCAGCTTCGTTGTGGAGAACGACGCACCGATCGATCGCTCGGGGACTGCGACGATAACCTTCTTCCGGCCTTGGTTGTAGAGCTTGTCCAGCGCGACGAACATCAGCGCGCGTGACTTGCCCGACGCCGGGGGAGCCTTGATGAGAAGGTGCTGGGCATCGCGCTTGGCGAAGACCCGCTGCTGCATCTCCCGCATACCGAGGGAGTCGGTATTGACCGATGCGCCGGTCTGTGCGTAGGTGACATCGACGATGTTCATCGTCTTATTCGTGTTGCGGTCGCTCACTTCGTCCCCCTCCTTGTGGACCTATTCGCCTCTTCTTCGGCAATCATCTGCTCATACATAACGAAGAGGTCAGACAAGCGTTCTTCATCGGTCTCGTACCCACGCTTGGAGTAGATCGAATCCACTAGTGCGTCCACCTCGGAATGAGCTACTCGCAGATCTTCAGGCATCTTGTCTGGATCGTAGAGCTCAGCGAGGGTTTTCTCGCAGTGGTACTCCCTGACGTCTAGCACCCGGAGTGCGGCGACTGCGAGTTCCTCCCTAGTCTGTGCCGTTAGCGACGGTACAGGGAAATTGTTGTAAACGATCGTGTTAGCGTATCGGATTCGAGTTTCCAGCGCTCCTCCCACAGCTCGAGCCCACACCATATGAAGACGTGATGTCAGGATCCCAAAAAGCCACGGTTCGGCATCGTAGACAGCGAAGGCCGCATTTGAAATAACCGTATCAGGACCCAAATATCCCATCGGAATGTAGTCGCGATTCTCGGAAGAGTGGCCCGGGACTATAATTGAATCAGTGTTCTTGTAGCGATTCTCCGCGAACCGGTAAGGATGTTCGGACAACTTCCTGGTGGATGGCTTCTTGGAGTTGCAACGCATGGCCGAAACTCCCTCTAGGCGAGCCCGAATATTGGGAATCGACTTCGCTGTCGCGTAATCAGAACTACTGATCCACAAGCAGAAGCGGTCCTTACCGTCAATAAACTCATCGGCCCCCATGAACTCTCGAACAAACCTTGCGGCTATGGGTGAAGTGCCAACAAGCTCATCCCGAGCCTCCCGCCCGAAGGTCAGATGACCGCCATCCGTGGGTTTCGAGCCGTAAGACATCGGGGGAAGTTTCGTGTCGATGCGGGCTCGACGGGTCGTGACGAACAAATTGTCGCCGTCAACCAAGTAGCCGTTAATGTTGCCAGCATGGATCTTTAGGTCGTTCGTGAAAATGAACTTCGGTTTCACCCCAATGCTCCTGAGAGCTAGAACAACTACCGTCACGCCAGCATTGCGTTTGGCGTTATTCGACCACTTGAATGACGTGTAGGCGTAACCAATTTCTATCCCCTTAGAGAAGATGCCAGGGAACATCAACTCGACATGCCGCCCTTGCGCGACCGAGTTGGTTGAGACAAACGAGAGCTCCGCGCGAGTGCCGGCAATATATTCGGCGCCCATTATGAACCAGAGTGCAATATAGTCTAAGTCCTTGGGGTACTGGTTCTTTCCAAAATAGTGCGCAAAGTCCTCCTTCATGTCACTAGTTTGTTCGCTTGACCCCTTGTAGGGCGGATTACTAATGAGATAAATCTCCGAAAATCCATCATTAGAACAGACCGCGTTCCAGTTAATTCGAGTTGCGTTTCCAACGCAGATCTGACCCGTCTCCTTAAGTGGAATCAGTGGGATCGACACGCCAAATTTGTCTTTGAACTCCGTGTTCATTTGATGTTTCGCAATCCACAGGGAAAGGATCGCAACCTCGACGGCGAAGTCGTCGATCTCGACGCCAAAAAAGTTCTCAATGCTGATTCGAGACTCCGAATAGAGGAAAAAGTGCCTTGGATCTATCTCCGAGAGCCGCTCGAGAACCGCATGTTCCAGACGGCGCAACTCCTTGTACGCGATGATGAGGAAGTTCCCCGACCCACACGCAGGATCGAAGACCTTGATCACGCTGATTCGGTCGAGCAATCCTTCAAGCTTCTTCACGCTGTTGAACCCGGCGTCCAGCTGTCCCTTGAGGTCATCGAGAAAGAGCGGCTCGATCGTCTTCAGGATGTTTGGTACAGACGTGTAATGCTGTCCCAGGTCGGATCGCGTTCCTGGTGTGACGATCGCCTGGAACATCGAGCCGAAGATGTCTGGGTTGATCTCTTGCCATCTGAGCGTGCCCAGGTCGATGAGCAGCTGGCGGGCCCTCTTTGTGAAGGACGGGACAGTCTCGTCGTCCTTCACTGCAAAAAGTCGACCGTTCACGAAGGGAAAGTTCGCGAGATAAGTTGGCTTCTTGGACGGATCTTCGATATCCAGCGCGGCGAAGAGAGCAGTGAGGAAGGCATCGACGTCGGAGCCGTCCGGCTGCGTGTGGGATCCGACGGCGTTCGTGAACTGGTTCTCCTCAAAAATGCTGGTGTCTTCAGCGAAGAAGCAGAACAGCAGCCTGGTGAAGAAGACGTTGAGGGAGTGCCGGCCGTGCGGTAGCTCCAGCAGGTCCTGATTGGCCGCCAGGAGCTCATCGAAGAGCTTGCCCATGCGCTCAGCGGCCTTCACGTCCGCGTGAGCTTCGGCGACGTACTGAGCCTTCTCCATCCCAGCCCAGGGCAGGAAGAACGTGAAGTGCTTGTCGATGTTGTGGATCGGGATCGCCAGGTTCTGGCCCGTTTTCGTGTCGACGGCGACCAGCTCGACGTAGTCGGTGACGATCACGAACCGAGGGTTAAACCTGACGACGTAGGCGGCCTTGCGCAGCTCCTCGGCCTCAGCCAGTGGATCACCGAACGCTTCGCGGAAGTAGACGACGTTCTTCTGCGCCACCTCTCGATCTGGGTCGGCCGCGACGTTGAGCGAGCCGTTGCGCAGCCGGGTGACGTTCCCCTTGGGCTTGCCGTACGCGAGCAGCAGCTCGAACAGGAACTCGCGGTCGTAGGTCTCTCGAGCACCGAGCGGGGCGACCCGCTCCTCGACCGCCTTGAGGTTCAGCCTCGCCACACCGATCTCCCTGTCCTAGCGCACCTGTTCAGGCTCACATTATCGGAGAGCTGGCGCGCTCTCGCCTTCTGCGCCAGGAGGAGCACTCCGTCTCCAGGACTTGCGGGGGGATGCGGAGTCGCATCTGCGTCCTGCGTGACCGTGTCCGCGCCCACTTCAGGGTCCAGGAGACCCGATTCCGGGTGTGCACCCCTCGGCTTCTGGTCTCGGCGAACCGTAGAGACGCGGCTCGTCGTCCGGAGAGGGACCGGCCCGCCCGCCTCTCCAACTGGCCCCGCCAGCTGGTCTTGACCGGCTTCCGGCGGGGCTCTTCATGCGCCGTCCCTACACCTCACAGCCACGGGTGCATACGGCGCCAGGCTTCAACCCAGTACGGATCCGGGCGCCGGCACCCCTTCTTCAGCTTCGCCTGCTCGAGGTGAACGCGGTCGGTGATCCACTGGCGGAGGAACGGGCTGATCTCGTCGGTCCGGGTGCCCCAGTCGGGGACGGTCAGCGTGAGCTCGTCGTCCCCGGTGCGGACGCGGACGGTGTAGAGCTCGAGGGTGTGATCCAGGTGCCAGGAGATCACCTCCACCGGTGGCGCTCCGGTCAGGGTGAGGCGGTATCCGATCGTCACGGAGTGCACTGCCCGTTCGATCGCCTCGGCGGCGAGGTGGTCGGCGTAGCGCTTGGAGGATTCGACTGTCACGCAAGGGACGATCTCACCTGGCACCGACGGTCGGGCGGTTCAGGCGATCTCTGCGAGAGCGATCCGATCCGGCGCGCCGAGTCCGCCATCTCGTCCGTTCCACCACTGCATTTCGAACTCCTCGACCGTCAGCCGTCCATGCTCAGCGAACCATGCCTTCAGCTCCTCGGAGGCGTACCGGTCGACGCGGTACCGCGGCCCCAGGAAGAGGGAGACCGGGTCGATTCTGGCGGCGCGGCCGGCGTCGTTCACAAGTTCACCGCGGAGCTCGGTGTGGGCGCGGAGGAAACTGCTGTGGCGGTACAGCTCGAAGTCGGCGCGCATCAGACTGTACGTCTCGAACGCGGCGTCCATGATCGCGCTCATCCCTGCCGGTCCCCGTCACGTCCATGATGATGGCTGCCGGGCGCAAGTTCCCGGCGGGAGATGGTGCCGTCGACGCGGCAGATCCAGGCACCCGGGGCGGCGCGCATCTGCCACCCATGGCACTCCGGGACATCGTCCGGGTCGATCGCCGAGGCAGGCTCGATGGCGCGGTGGAGGTGTTCCCAGGGCAGCTCGAGGTGTCCCAGCTGGTAGCGGGCGAGCACGGTGGAGTACGTGTGCATGTCGCCGCGGGCGGCCAGCAGCTCGAGGAGCTCCGGTGTGTTGGTCGGGGCGCCGGCTGGCACGTCCTCGGCGGTGCCGACGATCGTCCCGTCGACGGCTCGCCAGGTGTAGTCGGTGAGGTCGTCCGTCCATGTGCGCCGCATCGGGGTGCCGCAGATGGCGCATTCGGAGCGAGTGGTCAGCTGCGTGGTGGTCATGGCGGCTCCGTTCAGGGGTGATGCCGGGGCCAGTGGGCGACGCTCCCCTACCGCGGGACGTCCCATCAGAGGCGCTCCGCGCCCACTTGCGCGGCACGACCACCGAGGAGGACACCATGCCTGCCGCGAACCCCGATCTGATCGTCTGGATCGATACCGAGACCACTGGGCTCGACCCTGCCACCGATGATCTGCTGGAGATCGCCGTCGTCGTCACCCGCAACGACCTCACCGAGCTCGGCGCCTTCGACATCGTCATCTCCCCGAATCCCGGCATCGACGCCTCCATCGAGCGCATGGGCGCCTTCGTGCGCGAGATGCACACCGCGAACGGGCTGATCGAGGCGATGCGCGGGCCCGACGCGCACGACCCCCGGGTGGCGGACCACCTCGTGGCCGGCGCCATCGACCGCTTCACCGTCGGACATGATGGTCCGTTCTTGCTAGGCGGGAACTCGATCACTCACGACCGCGGGTTCCTCGCCCGGCACGCACCGCAGACCTTCTCCCGCCTGCACTATCGCTCCATCGACGTTTCCGGCATCGAGCAGGAGATGGCGCGTGATGGCTACGACCGCCAGATCGCCGCATGGCGGGACCGGTTCGAACTGTCGAAGGCTCATCGGGCGCTCGGCGACATCCGCGACTCGATCCGGCAGCTCGACGCGCTGCGGACGATCCGCCACGTCCGACCCCTGGTCCCGTGAAGAGCCACGGGTTCTCCGTCCAGGGCACATGCTGCCGCGATCGACAATCTCAGCAACGCACCGAACTTCGTCTCGCGAGCGCCTCGGGGATGGCCCCGCCCACTTCTGCCTGGTGAGCACACCGATCAGGAGGAGGCGGGATGAGTCCGGACAGGAAGATCCGCAAGCGCGATACCGGCGAGCCGGGCAACAGGGGCCAGTTCGGCACTCTGAACCGAGGTGAAGCTGAAGTGGCGGTCCCGCAGTCCCGGTTCGCCCGCACCGATGGGGCCGATCAGTCGGCGACGCAGTGGTGGGAGCGCGCCGCGCAGCTGACCGATGCCTCCGGCATGGTGCCGACGATGGGCCGGGAGGACGGGCGCCCCCAGCGGCGCACCTATACCGGCGACGACTACTCGATCACGATGCCCTCCCACGCCTCCGTGCGGCGGTTCGCCGGTCAGGTCGCCGAGCACACCGGGGATGAGTCGCGGCCATTCGAGATGCCGATCGAGTACACCGGCCCGGAGGGTGACTCGGTGATGAGCGCGGTCCGTGTCTCGAAGCAGGGCAGTTCTTATGAGGTGACCATGCCGGCGGGCTTCGATCCCGAGCGGAAGGCCCAGGTCTCTGAGTCGGTCCGGGCGACGCTCGAGTCCCGCCGGCCGACGCTGACCCGGGAGCACACCGCCCAGTTGGTGGCCACGTACCGGCACCGCGCAGCTGGGGCCGGGGTGGACACTCGTCGCGCCGCGTCGACGTGGATAAGGGAGATGGGCTACAACGCCGAGGCGCAGCAGGCGACGATCGTCATGAACCCGTCCAAGGCGAACCCCACCGGCGCATACGTGTACGACATGGACCCCGACACGTGGGGGCGCGTGGCGTCCTCGTCGTCCGTGGGCAAGGCCTACAACACCTACGTGCGCCGGGCCGGGAACACCAGCATCGACGTCGCAGTGCAATGCAGCGACTGCGGCCGCTATTACGGCTCCGCCACCGAGCACGCCTGCAGGGCGAAGGTCTCCTGAGCGTCCCACCAGTGATCCGGCGCGCCCACTACCTGGTCATGGACGCAGAGGACACGGCCACCGCACCCGAGTACTCCCCCGCCCGACCGGATCGGCGTTCGGCGCAGGTGGCCGTGATGCTCGGCGTGCTCTGCGCGGCCGTGGCGTTCTTCTGGGACAGCGGCCTGGCCTCGTTCCTCCTCGCGCTCGGCGGCGTCGCCGTCACAATCCTCGGTGCCTGCCTGACCCCGGATGGGTGGCTGGTCGACCCGGAGGAGTCAGCGTGAACACCACCGGCTCGATGAAGGCCGCTGAGTATGCCTCGCAGCGCCGCGAGGAAGCCGCCCGGACCGGACGGCCGCTCCGGCGGATGTCTGAGACTCTGCCCAGCCTGCATGTGCGCGAGAAGCTGTTCGTGTGGGTCGACAAGGGCCGGGTCCGCACCTCGGACGGGCCGATGAAGGGTCACGAGATCGCGGCAGTGCTCCTGAACACGGACACCGAGTCCGCCTCGCGTCGCGAGATCGTCATGCCGACCCACCGGGACCTGCGCCTGCTGGTGCGGGCGTTTTCCAAGGCCCGGTTCACCACCATCGACCAGCGCAACGCCGTGCTCGCCGCGCGGCGCGTCCTCGACGTCGCCCTGGTCACCCCGTGGTTCTCCTCCCTCACCATCATCACCCGCGCCCTCACAGCCCGCTACTGGGCACCGTTCGAGGACACCGACGACCTCACCGCATGGGCTCGCACCCTAGGCGTCACCGACCCGCATTCGAGCACCGGGCTGAGCGACCTGTACCGGCTGTCGATCCGGGGCTCGAGCACGCACGGCAGCCTCTGCACCCGCATCACCGCCGCGACCGACCGCATCACCCGTGCCCGCGCCTTCCCCGGGGCGCTCAATGACGCCCAGGCGTTCGTGGCGATGGAGGCCCTCGGCGACCAGTGGAAGACCCTGTGCGCCGTGGATGAGACCCTGCGGCCGTACAGCCTCGCCTCCCGCCGCACGATCGCGGCGATCCCTGAGCGGCCCAGCCGTGAGACGTCGATCGAGCGACTGATCATCCCCGGCGGGTCCATCCCGTTCCGGAACTCGTCCACCGTGTGGGTGGTCGACCCCAGCAGCCCGGACTCCGACCTGCGCGGCGGCAAGGTCGCCGGGTTCGGCTACGACCACGGACAGTTCGTCCTGGAGGTCACCCCGGATGCCAAGGGCACCTGGTCGTTCCGCTCCGCGTACGGGCGAGAGATCTTCCTGGTGGAGGCACCGTTCGGGGCCTCGCCGCGCTTCTCCCGCAAGGAGCCCTCACCCTGGGACGGCGGCGTGCCGCCGGCCGACCCGGTGCAACGGATCGTGCCCGCCGAACTGGCCCTGGCAGGGATGGCCACCGCACCTGCCTGATCGTCCCGTGGACGGGCAGCCTCGCCCACTTCGAGGGCATGGTCAGCACCCAAGAAGCAGTCTTCCGCGCAAGCATCGCGGCGAACGTCCCCGTGTTCCTGAAGGGCGACTCCGGCATCGGCAAGAGCGCCTTCATCCGCGACTACGCCACCGCCTCGCACCGCCACCTCGAATCGGTCGTCCTCGCCCACAAGGAGAAGTCCGACATCGGCGGCATCCCCACCGTCCGCGAGGGCACGACCACCACGACCGAGTTCGCCGTCCCCGGTTGGGGGCATCGCCTGATCGAGGCAGACAAGGGTCTGCTGCTGCTCAGCGAGTTCAACATGGGAGAGGTCGATGTCCAGCAGGCGTGCATGAACGTGCTGCAGGAGCGTCAGGTCGGCGAGAACACCTACCTGCCTGACTCCGTCGCGATCGCGCTGGACGGCAATCCGCCCGAGCGGTATGCGACCTCGAGCGACCTGCCCAGCCAGATCGCCAACCGGTTGCTCCACCTGGACTGGGAACTGGACCGGCAGGCGTGGCTGGACGGCATGACCTCCGGCTGGCCGACGGCGACCGAGCGGATCATCGATGACGGCGATGCCCGAACCGACCGCGTCGCCCGCGAGAAGTCGCTCGTGCTTGCCTTCCTCGACGCGCACCGTCCCTACATTCACGACCAGCCGACGGACCCGGCGCGGGAGGGTGGGGCGTGGCCGTCTCCGCGCTCGTGGGACAACGCGATTCGGGTCCTGTCCCGCATCGACGAGGACGCCACCGACGTGCAGACCGCTGCCCTGCGGGGCCTGGTGGGTCGTGCGGCGGCGGAGGCGTTCATGCGCTGGCGGATCGAGGCGGCCGACTTCGACCTCCGCGCCGTCCTGGACGACCCGTGCAGCGAGGACTGGAGCGAGCATCACCCCAGCAAGACCCTCACGGTGCTCGGCGCGGTCTCGACCTTCGCTGTCGAGCAGTGGTCGCTGGACGTGTGGCGCGATGCCCTCGCCGTTCTGATGCACTGCGCCGACGTGACGGGGCGGAAGGATGTGTGCCTGCGCTCGGCGCGGCTGCTGCTGTCCCGCGCTCCGAAGGGGGCGAAGATCCCTGCGTCGGCGGAGGAGACGTTCGGTCCGATGCTGCGGAGCATCGGCGCGTGGCGGTGAGCTTCGTGCAGGACTCATCGATCTGGTGACATGCTGACAGGGTGCATTCACGGTGCGATGTCCTGATGCAGAACTGTCACCGATGTCCTGAGACTCGGCACCCCGGCCCTACGCCGAGTACGGGACGAGACATGCGGTCGATGTCAAAGGTTGCGACCTCCCGCGATGGGCACCACGGATCCGTTGAGATACATGGCCTCCCCCGAGAGGAGGTAGGAGACGAGGCTTGCCACCTCGTCGGGCCTGCCGAACCGGCCGGAGGGGATGTCGGCGAGCAGCTCGGGCGCGACCTCCGGATCATCGAGGAATGCATTCGTCATCCGTGAGGGGATGTAGCCGGGGCAGATCGCCATCACCGACAAGTTCTGATCGCCCCAGTCGATCGCGCATGTCTGAGCGATCGAGAGGGCTGCCGCCTTACTCGCGTTGTAGTCGGCGAAATGCTTCTCTGGCCTCAACGCGTTCACCGAGGCGTTCACGACCGCGATGCCGGGGCGTTGAAGATGCTTGTGCGCCTCCTGCAGCGTCACCAGCTGTCCCACCGCATTGACTTGGAGCACCTTTGCGGTGATCTCGGGGTCGAGCTCGTCGGCGCTGAGGCCCTGGCCGTCGATGCCGGCATTGGCGAAGACCCCGTCGAGGCCGCCGAGCGCGGCGACCGCTTCGCGGAACGCTTCTCGGATCTGCCCGGGTTCAGCGAGGTCGACCACCGAGCCACCTGCCGGCGCGGTCCCGTCGCCGACACCGGCGGACCAGTCCTCGCCGGCTGCGAGTGCTCGCTCGATCGAGTTGGTGGACGTCCCGGTGACCCAGACGCGGGCGCCCTCGGCGGCGAGCCGGGCAGCGACATACGCACCGATCCCGGAGGAGCCACCGGTGATGAGGTACCGCCGATCGTCATGCGTGCTCATTTCGTCACCTCCCAGGCCACCTTGAGAGCAGATCGGTGGCCAGATCGTGCAAGGAACTCCGGTGCCTCGGTGAGTGGTAAGCGGTGAGTGAGGATGTGCCCATACGCCTCCGGATGCTCGGCGAGATGCGTGAGCGCGGCAGCGAGACCGTCGTCGCCGAAGCCGATGGAGCCGCTGATGCTGAGCCCGGACTCGACGAAGACTGCGGCGGGTGCCTCAATCGCGCCTTCTCCGAGGGCGACGATGACGAGTTCACCGCCGCGGCCGAGCAGCCCCAACGCCTCCGCCGTGGATCCTGGGTATCCGGCGGCATCGACCACCAGATCGATCCGCTCCTCGGCGTAAGCGACGCTCGGCACGACTTCAAAACCTTGATCTCGCGCGTGGTCTGAGCGCCATTGACCGACCTCGACGACCACAAGGTTCGCCTCTGGCCAGCGTCTCCGCAGATCAGCCGCGACGAGGGCGCCCACAGGGCCGTAGCCGAGCACCACGGCACGGCGTGGAGCGCGGCGCACCTGGTCAAGGGCCGCGGATGCGACGGCGAGCGGCTCGGCGAGGACGGCCAGCTCGGGGGCGACGCCGTCCGGGACAGGGACCAGCATATCGATGGGGACGTTGAAGGCGCCGGCGAATCCGCCGGGGCGCGACTCACCGAGCCAGGTGATCTGCTCGCACCAGCGGGCATCTCGCTCGCAGGCGTCGCAGCTGCGGTCGGGCAGCCGGGAGTCGACAACCACGCGCGTCCCGAGGGCAGGAGCCCCGGGAGCCTCCGTGGCAACGATCCCAACCACTTCATGGCCAAGCGTCGCGGGCCAGTATCTCACCCATGCTCCGGTGCGCAGGACATGCAGGTCCGAGCCGCACAAGCCGGCGAGTTCCACGTCGACGCGAACCTCACCTTCGGGTGGCTCGGGCACGTCGCGTTCGCCATGGCTGATCGCCAGATCC
The DNA here is from genome assembly GCF_052377065.1 of Brachybacterium sp. AOP42-C2-15. Taxonomy (NCBI): domain Bacteria; kingdom Bacillati; phylum Actinomycetota; class Actinomycetes; order Micrococcales; family Dermabacteraceae; genus Brachybacterium; species Brachybacterium sp. AOP42-C2-15. The sequence goes on along the minus strand of NZ_JBQSWK010000039.1, from coordinate 11,771 downwards.
TCGGTGAGCAGCAGTGCGGGCACTCGCATCTCGACGTCCCTTCGGTCGGGCGGCTCCCCATAGAGCCATTCACGAGACTTGAGTATACAAAGGGCGACACGAGACTATAGTCTCGCTCTAGAGACTCAACGACGAGCGGGGCCGAGCGTCGGTCCGATACCAGGAGGATCCGTGAACACCACTCGCGTACGTTCTGCTGACCGCGTGATGGACATATTGCTCCTGCTCGCGGAGCATCCCTCCGGTCTCGCGACCGCCGTCATCGCCGAACCGCTCGATATCCCCAAGAGCACCCTTCACCACCTGCTCAATACGATGGCTGACCGAGGTTTCGTGGGTTACTCCCCTGAGCTGAGGGTATGGACCATCGGTCCTGCAGCATTCAGCGTCGGGGTGACGTATGTGCGGACTTCCGATCTCCCTCGGGCCGCCGCTCCCTTCCTCAGATCCCTCTGTGAGGCCCACGGGGCCACCGCGCATCTCGCCGTCCTCTCTGGGATGGAGGCGGTGTACGTTGCCAAGTTTGAGACGTCCGGCCCAGGGCCGCGCCTGGTGACTGAGGTCGGCGCGCGCCTGCCTGCCCACCTGACCGCTGTCGGCCGTGTGCTGCTCGCAGCGTTGAAGGACCGTGAGATTTCCGATCTATACCCCGCCGGTGGCCTCGATCGACGCACGGGTGCCGGCCCCGTCGATCGGATCGAGCTCGCCGACCTGTTGGCCGAGGTCCGGCGGTCCGGGTACGCAGACGAGTTGGGTGCCACCACCCCCGGCATTCGATGCATCGCCGCCCCGGTCCGCATCGGCCACGTCACGGTGGCAGCTCTGGGTCTCACGTTCGTCGACGGGGTGCGTTCGCCCGAGGAGCTCACCTCGCTCACCGAAGATCTCCGAAGAATCTCGGACGAGCTCTCTGTGGCGGTCACACCCAAGGGTGGGGGCCACGACCCGACCCACCGGGAAACGGACTCCGGGGCAAGAACCGATGGCCGTGCGGTCCGCAGCGAAACGGCGGACCGCCTTGACGCGGGAAAGTTCGAACCCACGCACCACCCCGCGAATTCGGCCGTCACCGGATGACCGACACGCTGACCAACAAGGAGAATCCATTGGCCACCACTCCTCTCGTCCGAGAGCGCGGCACCTGGTCGACGATGACCACGCAGGAGCGGGATGACCTGTTCACCCGCGGCACCGCAGCGATCTTCGACCCCACGCTCCGCGAAGGCATCCTCGAGATCCTTGCCGACGTCCGTGAGCACGGAGACGATGCGCTCGTCCGGGCGCTGAAGAAGTTCGACGGTGTCACCATCACGCCAGGCCAACTCCGTGTCTCCACCGAGGAGATAGCCGCCGCCGTCGACGGCATCGATCCCACGGTCCACGAGGCCATCCGGACTCTTATCCGCAACCTGCGTGCCTTCAACGAGCAGGTCACCAAGCACGGAGACTGGTCCTTCGAGGTTGAGCCCGGTCTGACAGCCGGAGAGAAGGTCACCCCGATCGCGAGTGCCGGGCTCTTCGTTCCGTCCGGGAAAGGTTCATTCCCCTCGGTGCTCTGCCAGATCGCGGTGCCCGCTGTGGTGGCCGGTGTGCCCGAGATCGCGGTGGTCGTGCCGCCGATCCCCGGCTCTGCTGGCGAGGTGGATCCTGCAGTCCTCGTCGTTGCGCACGAGCTCGGCATCACGAACATCTTCCGCTCAAACGGTCCAGCAGGCATCGCGGCCCTGGCTTTCGGCACGGAGTCCGTGCCCAGGGTGCGGAAAGTGACCGGCCCCGGCAGCCCCGCCGTCACTCTTGCCCAGCTCGAGGTTCAGGCATTGGGCACGGTCTCCACCACGCTGCTCGGTCCTTCCGAGTCGCTTCTCCTCGCCGACTCCTCCGCGCGACCGGACTACGTCGCGGCGGACCTCCTCAACGAGGCCGAGCACGGCCCCGACTCGACTTCGGTGTTCGTTACTGACAGCCCGGAGCTGCTCACCGCCGTCCAGGCCGAGGTCGCCACCCAGCTCGCCGCCCTCCCTGAACCGCGTCGGAGCTATGCCGCCGCCGCCCTCGGCACGAATGGCGGCGTCGTGCTCGTCGACTCGCTCGAGGAGGGCGCCGAGGTCGTCAACGGCTTCGCGCCCGAGCACATGCAGCTCGTCGTCGACCCGGCACGTGAGGAGGCGATCATCGACCTGATCGTCGACGCCGGCGAGATCCTCGTGGGCCACCACATCACCGTCTCGATGGGCAACTTCTCCATCGGGATCCCGGCCTCGCTGCCTACCAGCGGCTGGGCGAAGGTCTCGTCCGGGATCACGGCGGACGCCTTTCGCAAGCGGACCGCCATTGCACACTCCACGCCGGAGGCTTTGGCCCGCGCGACCAAGACCGTACTGGCGTTCAGCGAGCACGAGGGATTCCCCGCCCACGCTGCATCGATCCTGCGCCGCTCGTCCTGACCACACCTACCCGACGCCCGCCCTAGACCTCCCAGGAGTTCACATGATCCGCCCCTCACGCCGCGCAACCGTCGGCCTCGGCCTGCTCCTAGCCGCCTCACCCGGCCTCGCCGCATGCGGTAGCAGCACCAATTCTGACGAATCCGGCAGCACCACCATCCGCATGGGCTATGTCCCGTGGATCGGTTACGGCGGATGGTTCATCGCCGAGGACCAGGGGTATTTCGAAGAGAACGGGATCACGGTCGAGTTCACCGCGTTCAACACTGACGCGGACAAGAACAGTGCCCTCGCCAGTGGACAAATCGACGTCCTGAACGTCGCATCGCACGGCGCGCTGCAGCTCCTCCAGAACGGCATCGATCTGAAGATCGTCTTGATCGAGGACATCAGCACGACCGCCGACGCGATTATCGCCGGTCCGGACATCACTTCGATCACCGAGCTTGCCGGGCGGAGCGTGGCCTACGAAGAAATCACCACCAGTGACATCCTCCTCAACTACGCCCTCCAGGCGAACGGCATGACCATCGATGACATCGAGCGTGTCCCGATGGCGGCATCCGATGCCGGAGCCGCTTTCATCGCCGGGCAGGTTGACGCGGCTGTGACCTACGCGCCCTACATCTCGGAGGCGCTCGCACAAGACGAAAGCACCAATCAGCTCTACACCGCGGGAGAAGCACCAGGCCTCATCAGCGACGTCCTCGTCGTCCGTACCGAGTTCCTCGAGAAGAATCCCGAAGCGATCCAGGCACTCGTCGACTCGTGGGGCAAGGGAATGGCGTACTACGTGGACAACACCGAGGACGCACAGTCGATCATCGCTGACGCGGTCGGTACGGACGTCAACTCGCTCCGCACCGCCTTCGACGGGGTGGAGTTCTACGACATCCCCGCCAACGTCGACCAGCTCAGCGGTCAGTTCTCGGAGGAAATCCTGCCGCTGGTGCAGGAGGCCGCGATCGGTGCCGGCATCCTCGAAGGCGATGTCGATTTCGCCTCAGCGATCGACCTCACGTTCATCGAGGCGTCGGATCAGTGACTACTGCTCCTGCCCAGAACTCGACACGGACGGCGAATGGATCCCGCCGTCGCCGCCACCGAGGGGGAATCGGCCGACCGATCTCCCGATCCGCATACCTCGCGGTCGCGACGGCGACGTTCCTCGCCTCCCTCGGTCTCTGGTGGCTGCTGAGCGCTATCGGCGTGGTGGAGGAGCAGTTCCTCCCGGCCCCGCCGCGCGTCCTGGCCACGCTCCTCGAGCAGGCCGATTCCGGTGAGCTGTGGACGGACCTCGCGGCGAGCACCTTCCGCATCGCCGTCGGCTACCTCCTAGCGACGATCCTCGCCATCCCCTTGGGCATCCTCGCTGGCTCATTCCGCACCGCAGAATCGATCATCGAGCCGCTCTCCGACTTCATCCGGTATATGCCGGTGGTCGCCTTCGTGCCCCTGACGATCGTCTGGGTCGGCACCGGCGAGATGCAGAAATACGTCATCATCTTCCTCGGGACATTCTTCCAGCAGCTGCTCATGGTCTCCGCCGAGACCCGACGCGTCCCCCAGGACCTCATCAATCTCGGCCGCACCCTCGGTATGCCCGAGAAGAGAACCCTCAGCCGCATCGTCGTGCCGTCAGCAGCTCCCGGGATCTGGAATGCACTGCGGGTGACGCTCGGCTGGGCATGGACGTGGCTGGTCGTCGCCGAGCTCGTGGCCGCCACGAGCGGCCTCGGCTACCGCATCACCGTCTCCCAGCGGTACTTCGAGACCGACGTGATGATCGCCTACGTCCTGGTCCTCGGACTCATCGGCCTCATCCTCGACCAGGCGATGCGCGCGATCGGACGCTGGACATTCAGACACCAGGAGGCGGGACGATGACCGACGAGCGTTCCGAGGTAGGCCCTCACGTGCAGGTGAACCACCTCACCGTGCGATTCGGCGAGAACGTGACGGCACTCGACGACGTCTCACTCACCCTCCAGCACAACGAGTTCCTCTCCGTGGTCGGCCCCTCCGGGTGCGGCAAGTCCACGCTGCTGTCCGTCATCGCAGGTCTGCAGGACCCGACCTCCGGATCCGTGTCCGTAGGCGGTCAGGAGATCGACGCCCCGGGTCGCGACCGCGGCGTCGTGTTCCAGGGCTACACCCTCCTGCCCTGGAAGAACGTCCGAGAGAACGTGGAGTTCGGGCTGCTGGACGAAAAGATGTCGGCCCGCGAGCGCAGGTCCACGGCCATGGAGCAGCTCGCCACCGTCGGGCTCAGCGACTTCGCCGAGGCATATCCCAACCAACTCTCGGGGGGAATGAAGCAACGCGTAGCGATTGCGCGTTCGCTGGCCTACAAGCCCCGCGTACTGCTGATGGACGAACCGTTCGGGGCGCTCGACGCCCTGACCCGCCGATCGATGCAGATCTTGCTGACCAAGGTGTGGGACGAACACCGGCTCACCGTCCTATTCATCACCCACGACATCGACGAAGCCGTGTACCTCGCCGATCGGGTGATCGTGATGAGCCCCCACCCCGGGCGGATCGCCTCCGAGCACACCGTCCCGCTCCCGCGACCTCGGACGCGAGAGGAGATGTTCGCGCCCGAGGCGCAGGAACTCTCCGCCAAGATCCTGGCCGAGATCGGCGACCCGACCACCCACTGAGCCCTCCGGCGCCACCCCGCGTGCACACCGCACCGGGAGCCACCACTGCCAGCCCACCTCATCGATCCTGAAAGGCTCCGATGGATACCGCCTCCCCCCTGGCCCCCGCGAGCGTCACCGACTCTGCGGGGACGCTGCTGTGAAGGTCGCTGACCTCCTCGAGCTCGTGCGCATAGAGCGGCCGACGCTCCCGACCACGCAGAGCCGCCTGGAACGGTGCTACACGATCGACGATGTCGAGCGCCTCGCGCACCGTCGTCTTCCCGCCCCAGTGGCCGGGTACATCGGCGGCGGTGCCGAGGAGGAAGTTTCGCTCGCCTCCGCACGAGCCGCCTGGCGATCGTGGTCCTTCACGCCCCGATCGCTTGTGGACGTCTCCGACACAACGACGGCATCGACGCTCCTCGGAAGAGAAGTCGCCTTCCCAGTGGGGCTGGCGCCCACCGGGTACACGCGAATGATCGACCCCGACGGAGAGATCGCCGTGGCGGCGGCCGCGGCGGCAGCAGGCGTGCCCTATGCGCTGTCGACGATGGGTTCGACCTCACTGGCAGAGTTGCGCGGGAGTGCACCCGCCGCCGACCTGTGGTTCCAGCTCTACGTTTGGCGCAGCAGGGACATAGTGGAGAAGATGCTCGCCGATGCCGCCGCTCATGGCTACCAAGTGCTTGAGGTGGCGGTCGACACGGCCGTCCCCGCTGCGCGCGTGCGCGATCTCCGCTCGGGACTGACGATCCCTCCCGCCTTCACCGCCGGGACTCTCGCGAAGATCGCCGCCCGGCCCCGCTACTGGGGCCGCATGCTCACCAGCGCGCCCCTGCGGTTCGCCAACGCGCCGGAGGGCGCCGGGAACTCGGTGGCCGAAATCGGCGCGCAGTTCGACCCGGGCGTGGACTGGGACGACCTGGCATGGATCCGGTCGATCTGGCCGGGGAAGCTCCTCGTCAAGGGGCCGCTCTCACCCACCGACGCCGCCCGCGCCGTCGATGCCGGTGCCGACGGCGTGCACTTGTCCGTCCACGGAGGCAGACAGCTCGACCGGGCACTGCCCCCCGCAGACTTCACGACGGCCGTGCGCCAGGCCGTCGGCCCGGACGCCACCGTCCTCGTCGACTCTGGTATCCGTCATGGCGCCGACGTCGTCACCGCGCTCGCTCTCGGCGCAGACGCTGCTTTCATCGGCCGGCCCTATCTGTGGGGTCTCGCTGCCGGTGGGCAGGCAGGCGTGGTCCGGGTCCTGGAGCTGCTGCGCGCAGAAACGAAGCGCACGATGCAGCTGCTCGGAGTGACTTCCGTGGCCGAGCTGCGGGAGAGCGGGACCGAGTTGCTCGCCCGTGCCTCCACAAACTGGGGAACGCCGCTGCGGGACACACTTCGGCGGTCCTCCGTGCAGTGACACTCCCGGCGACCGTCCGTGGGCAGGTCACCGCGGCACCGACTCCGCTCACTCTTCTCGCACCAAAGGACCCGCCATGAGTACCCAGCCGCCGACCCCGCGCACCGGCATCGACACACTGCCCCGTTACTCGGTGGCCAGCGGGCTGTCGGGCATAACCTGGCGCGCCTCATCTAACGAAAGCGTGCTGCCTCCGGCGCGCTCGGTCATCGACGCCGCGACTGAGGCGTTCGCGAGCGCCCACACCTATCCTTCGCTTACCGGGACGAAATTGGTCACGGCCCTCGCAGAACATTACGACCTCAATCCCGACGGCGTGGTCGTCGGGGCGGGCTCCATCGCTCTGCTGCAATACGCTCTGACTGCGTACGCGGGCGCAGGGAGCGAGGTGGTGCACGCCTGGCGCTCTTACGAGGCCTACCCCATATTGGTGTCCATCGCGGGTGCGGAAGGCGTGGAAGTGCCCCTCGACGTGGACGCCGTGCATGACGTCGATGCGATGCTTGCAGCACTCACCCCCGCCACGCAGGCCGTGATCGTCTGCAATCCGAACAACCCCACGGGCACGTTGCTGCCGCCCGAGGAGCTCCTTAGGCTCATCGACGGAGTCCCCGCCGATGTGCTCGTCCTTCTCGATGAGGCGTACTGGGAGTTCACGGACCGACGCACGGACGGACTCAAGCTGGTGGCTGAGCGCCCGAACCTTGCGGTTTTCCGGACCTTCTCAAAGGCTTATGGTCTGGCGGCAGCGCGGACCGGATTCATGTACGCGCAGCCCGCAGTGGCCGAGGTGGTGCGCGCTGTAGCACCTCCGTTCGGGCTGTCCGGTCCGTCTGAAGCGGCTGGCGTCGCCGCGCTGGCCGAACAGGGCCATGTCGAGACCGTGGTCGCACAGGTGGCTGCAGAACGGGAACGGCTCCGTGCCGGGCTGGCCGAGCTCGGATGCGGTACACCGTCGAGCGCATCGAACTTCGTCTGGATCCCTGGAGCCGGGGAAGACTTCGAACTCGCCATCATCCGGCGCGGGGTGTCCGTGCGCCGATTTGCGGAGGGCGTGCGAGTGACGGTCGGCGAGCCGAGAGTCACGGATGCAATCCTTGCGACGGCGCGGGAATCCTTCATTTGACGAATCGGAAACGTCGGCGTCAGCGAACCGAAGGCAGGTGCTCAGCTCGAGCGCCGCAGCATCGTGAATTCTCGCCGACCTGCTCCTGTCGAGGATGAGCGCCGACAAGACGCTTGCCGGGGGGCTGCGGCACGAGTTGACCAAGTCCCTGGAACTAATGGAGCGGGACAGCGCGGATCCTGTTCTGCACGATCCGTTCTTCCGAAGCCACTCGCTGCAAGGACGTCTGCCTGCGCTCAGCCCGGCTGCTGCTATCCCGCGCCCCGTAGGGTGCGACGATCCATGCGTCGGCGGAGGGAACGTTCGGTCCGAGGCTGCGAAGCATCGGCGCGTGGCGATGAGCTCCGGGATCCACGTCGGGAAGTTCAACCGTGCAAATATCAGCGGTTGAGACGGTCCGTCCAGTATCCGGCCTCCCGGGACTCGTGGGCGTAGGCGAGCACGAAGATCTCACCGGCGCGGACAACGTAGATGAGGCGGTACGGGAATTTGCCAAGGTGCCAGTTACGGATCTCTGGTGTCCGTTGCTGAGCGCGATATGGCGGGGCGCCGTCTGGCCACCCCAGAATTAGCTCGGCAGCGGACTCGACGCCATCAATGAACTGGTCGCCCAGCGTGCCGTCGTCGACGTCGGCGTAATGGTCATACGCATCGAGGAACTCGGCACGGGCACCTGGGTGGTCACGCCAGCCGAGAGTCACTTGCGACGTGCGGCTGCTCGTGCTCGCGCGATGGAGATCGTCTCCCGGCCGCTGACTGCCTCGACCTTGCCGCTCAGCAGCTCGTCCAGCCGGCAGTCGATGGTCTCATCCCAGGCGGCGTCCACCTCAGCTTGCCGCGCCTCATCGATCTGCCGTAGCGAGAGCGCCGCGATTTCACGCTCATCAGCAGCGAGAGTCCTACCCTCGGCGATGTAGTCCTCCAGCCTCGAAGCCATGGAGCCATGCTACGCGTAAGGGTGACATCGGCCAGGATCATGACGCGCCGGCGCTGCTGCCGAGTGCACGACCAAGGAACATCATTCCGTCACTCGGACGTCCCACCGAGGCCCGGGTTCGCCCACTTCCCAGGTACCCCACCAGAAGGAGGACCCCATGTCCGGTCACGCCCGGAAGCTCACCGCAGACCAGGAGGATCACATGTCGGTGTGGCGTGCCATCGCGGAGAAGCGCGCACGCTACATCGCTGCGCTGCTGTACGCCTCCCGGTATGTGAACGTGCCGGGCATCGAAACCCTCGGCGCCGTCGATCCCCGCCTGCGGGTGTTTCTCGACGTGGACGCGATGGACCGCGACTTCAGCGACGACGAGAGCGCGCAGGTGCTGGTTCATCTCATGTTCCACGTCATGTTCGACCATCACGGCCTGTCGGTGGCGAAGCTCGAGGCCGACGGCACCCTCTCCCCCGACCTGTGGCGCATGGCCGCTGACGCCGCCGTGAATGACGACCTCGAGGACGCTGGCTTCACCTTTCCTTCGACCGTCTCCGCCACGGCGGAGAAGATCGCCATGGACCGGGGGCTGAGCGTCATCGAGTACTACGACGACCTCTCACGCCGCGCCCACGCCTCCGACATGGAGCACGTGTTCTCTCTCGACGACCTGGCCGGGGACCTGTTCGACGGGGCCGTCACGCTCGGGACCGACCTGGCAGACCGTGCCTCGCTGGCGTTCCTCACGCGCACCTGGGAGAACCTGGATCTGCTGGCTCCCCCGGCGGAGGACTTCGAGGTCGTCGCCGCCGTGCAGAACGTCGCCGAGGCGATCCTCAAGGACAAGGGGGCCGATGCCGGTCGGCTGGGCCGTTGGGCGGCTGAGGTGACCGCGCCGAGTGTGATCCCGTGGCAGGCGGTCATCGGCGGGTACCTGCGTCGGGCGGTGCGACGGAAGCCGCGTGGGACGTTCAAGACGTTCTCTCGTGCCTCGCGCCGCCAGAGCGTTCGGGTGCGGATGCCCGATGGGTCCAAGGGCCGCAAGATCATCCTGCCGGGCACGTTCCGGCCTGACCCCACCATCGTGGTCATTCGCGACACGTCCGGGTCGGTGAGCGACCAGGAACTCGGCGAGGTCGGTCGCGAGGTCCGCGAGATCGCCCAAAGCTGCGGTGTGCACGAGGACCGCGTGTTCGTCATGGACGTGGACGCCGCGGTCTACCGGGCACGCGCCCTGTCCGAAAAGGACGTGCTGCGCTCGGCCTCCGGCGGCGGCGGGACGGACATGCGCCTGGGCCTGGCCGCGATCCCAGAGACCTTCGAGAAGGAGCCCGAGCTGGTGGTCGTCGCGACCGACGGCGGCACGAACTGGCCCCAGACGGCGACGACGTTCCCGACGATCGCCCTGATCACCTCTGATGGCACGGACACGACGCCGGACTGGATGCCGTCGGTATCCGTCACTGGTGTACCGGCCTGAGCAGGATCGCAGGCGAAACAGGATCCGCGAAGCCGTCGGTGTCGTTGGCCGGGATGCATGTCTGAACGTCCCGCAGGCGCTCCGATTCGCCCACTGGGTGAGCGCACGCAGCACCGGACGGAGGAGGAGACGTGGCCCTGAGCGCGGCGGACCTGAACACCTTGGGGATCGACACGTCGAAGGCACCCCGGGTGGAGCCGTCGCCGGAGGAGGGCACCTCTGCCCGGCAGGTCCCGGCCTGGCAGACGCTGGTGCCGGGGTCGGTGCTGTCGCAGGCGCTGTATGAGACGGTCTCGGGGCGGAGGGTGACGATCATCGATTCCCCGCCGGGGTCCGGGAAGACCACCCTGCTCGTGAACGCCGCCCTCTGGCTGGGCGCGAACACGGAACTGACCGTCACGGTCGCGGCACCGACCCGCGCTGCGGCCACCTCGGTCGCGGAACGGCTGGCCGACGTGCACGAGCAGGCGTCCGTCGTGCTGGCCCTGAACGGTGTGGACAAGGCCTCGACCTCGGCGATCCACACTCCCGGCAGCGGCGCGTTCCAAGGTCAGGCCGGGGACATTGTCGTGCGGACCATGGCGTCGATGGCGATGAGCACCTCCACCACCTGTGACCTGCTGATCGTGGACGAGGCCTACCAGTCCACATTCGCGTCCCTGACGGCAGCGGCGAAGGGCTCGGAGCAGGTTCTGATGGTCGGTGACCCTGGCCAGATCGGCCCGGTGATTACCGCCGACACGTCCGTGTTCGAGGACAGCCCCTACCCGCCGCACGGCCGCGCCCCCGACGTGCTCCGAAACCATCCGTCCGCGACGGTCGCGCATCTGCCGACCTCTTTCCGGCTCGGACAGCGCACCGTCGCCGCGATCGCTCCGCTGTACGACTTCCACTTCGACTCTGCCCGGCCGGGCAGGCACATCGTCGGCCATGAAGAGATCGAGAGCATCCGGGTCGACCGCCCCGATCCGTTAGACCTGTACGCGGAGGTGGCACGCCTGGCATCCACTTACGTCGGGCAGGAGGTCTTCACCGGGGATGGGAGCCGCCCGCTGACCCCGAACGATGTGTGCATCGTGGCCGGGGACAACATGGCCGTCAACGGCATCGCCGGGTTCCTCTCCACCATGGGCAAGTACCCCGGAATCACGGTCGGCACTGCGGATCGTCTGCAAGGCGGGCAGTGGCACGCCGTGATCGCCCTGGACCCCCTGGCATCGGCCTCGACCGTCTCCGAGCACCATCTCGCCCTCGGCAGGCTGTGCGTGATGGCCTCCCGCCACATGACCCATCTGAACTGGGTCCACAGCCGCGACTGGCGAGACCTGATTGAGGCTCAGGAGAACGTTGAGGCCTCCTCAACCATGATCCAGGTGCGTCAGAATCTCATCGGCTAACGGACTACCCCCGACTGACCTTGCCCCATTCGCGCGGAGTCGCACGTGAGCTGCTTCGGCCGTCCTCTGAGCCACGAGCTCTTGAATCCTCCGCCCACTTCGCCTGTTGCATATCCGCGGCGCCGGAGACTCCGGTGCTGCAGCCCCGCCTGGAAGTGAGGACTCCCCGATGGCCATCACCGTCTGGTGCAAGTGCTCTATCGCAGTGAGCAACTCTCGAATGACTTCGCAGTTGCGGTGTGATTGCCCTTCCTGTTGAGGTCGCGGTCCAGCCGTCCCATGGCGACTCGTTGCCGTCGCGACGATCACGCCGACGATGCCCTCCATCTTTGAG
>NZ_JBQSWK010000038.1:0-28023 GCF_052377065.1 Brachybacterium sp. AOP42-C2-15 | reverse complement strand
CCCCGCTGCAGGGATCCCGTCGGCCTCCAAGTGCCGGATCGTGTGGTGGAGTGCTTCCCATGTGCTGGTGTGCTCGTCGTCGACAACGCTGTACGTGGCCGGGAGGTCACGCGGCTTGATGAGTGCCACCTTGCCGGCCAGTGACGTCAGGACTTCATCACGAGCAAGAGTCGCTACGGCGGTGTTGCGCGCCCGGGCCAAGTTGTCTGCGTCTCCGAAAGCACCCGTGGTGTAGCCGTTGCCGCGGTACCACGCGATGGCGAAACGTGTCGTCGCATCAAAGTCGCCCTCCTGCTCGCTGAGTACCTCGTCGAGGATCTCGTTGACGCGCGCAAGTGCGGACCGGACCGTCATCTTCGAGCCATCCGGCTCGATGACCCCCGCGAAGCGGGAGAACACCGCCATTCCTGGTCCGATCGCCGCCTGCGGCAGATCGACGGGCGCGATGGTGCCTTGCTGCAGGTTGCGGAGCGCGTCCGGCAACTCCGACTGCAACGTGGCGATGAAGCCCCGGCGGTCTGTTGTGGGCGCACTATCCGGGCGCGGTCGAAGAGAGAGGACGATGCTCGAGGCAAGAGCGTTCGTTCCGCTCGCGATCATTCGGTTGCTCAGCTCGCTGCGCATCGGCCACGTCGACGTGATCGCCCATCCACTGCGGATCATTCCCTCAAGGAGAGTCTCCCAGCCCGAGGACGCAGTACCGCCCCCCGTGGTTTCGGACTGCTTGAAGGCGTAGTAGACGGTTATCGGGAAGTCAGGCAGCGCAGTCTCGCGCGCTCTGGCGAAAACTGCCCGGAATCCGTCTTCGAAGAACGTTTTGGCGCCATCCTTACCCTCGTGACGATACGGATTGGCGACGAGCTCTTCTGCCTTCGGGACGAGCATCGTGCTCAGCAGCTCCGGATGGACAGTCCGCAAAGACCGTCGGAGCCATACATAGAAGAAGTCCGACAGGTCCGAGTACCCGATGTTGTCGTAATACGGAGGGTCGGTACTGAGGAGCATTCGGCCACGCCTTGGGGCACTTGCGTCAGCCTGCTTTGCGTTAGCGACAGGGCCGCCAACATCCTTGATCGCCTTGATCAGGTTACCCAAGCTCACGGTGTATGCACCGGCTGCCCTGCCAAATGGGCGGGTCTCCGCAAAGTCCCACAGCATAGGGATCGCTTGCCGGCCGAACAGGTGGCGTACTTGTTCCTTTGTGTTTTCCCAATGGCATAGCGCGTTCGAGATATCCGTCATTCGACTGACGCCCATGCCGAGATACGTCGCCACCGCGTCAGCGTAGGCGGCGGCGCCCGAGCCGCCCCCTTCGAGCGGTTCTCCTACGTCCGTGCCTGAGGCGAGTGCATTTGCAAGTACTCGTTCCCGAGCTTCTCCGACGAGGTCGCTGAAGGTTGTCAGTGCCGCCAACTGCCGAGCGGTGAAGAGCTCTGCGAACTGCGTGTACCCATACGTCGGTGCTTTCAGGTCCCTCGGGTAATGCCCCAGGCTTCCCAGCGGACCCTCGACCTTGGGGACCCGTTCAGCGGCCGCAACATGGATTACGTTCGGTGCCTGATAAACCCTTCGTCGTGCCCCCTCCGCAACGACCGCCATCATCACTTGGCCAATTCGCTTGGCACGTCCCTCTGTACGGATAAAGGAGAGCGCAACCCCTGTGCCGCATGCAATACACACCGCACCACGGCGACCAACCGTTCCGTCGGCGCCAGCAGTCGGGGCTCCATCTATGTCATGACCTATATCGAAGGTAACGCACTGACCACTCGGATGGTTCGAGTCACTCACGACCGTCGGGACGACGTAGGCCTCCTTACCCTTCTTTTTACCGAGCCACCAAGACCGGACGAGTGGCATCTCGATCCCGCAGGCCGGGTTCGGACACGTGACGGTGCGCGCCCAGATCCAGGCGATAACGTTCGCCTGAGTACCGTCGGGCAGATCGGCCTTCGGGTACAAGTGGCCGATGCGCTTCTCCGCCTCATCGCGCATCCAGTCGCCGTAGGCACGTACGTCGGCGGCCAGGCCCTGCGCACCTGTGTACCCAACAAGCTCATCCTGCAGCGACGGGTGGACCGCCGGCTGATCGCGGAACTTCGGTGGGATCTCGATGAGGGCCTTGTTGATGAGAACCGCCACCGGGTTGAGATCACTGGCATTGGCTTCCAGGCCCAGTCGCTGCGCCTCGAGCGGGATCGTCCCGCCGCCGGCGAAGGGGTCAAGGATCGGTGGTGGGTTCCCGTCTGTGCTCGCGAGGATCTCTGCGTGGGCTTCGGCGAGCAAGGCCTTGTCCTGAGTGTTCTCCCAGACCACGAGGCGCTCGATGATCCCGTGCAGGCGCTCGCGCTCGACGCGCTGGTCCTCTTCGGTGGGGAACTTCTCCGGGTGGGAGCTCGGGTCGTCGACGAGTTGTGCGAAGAGGACCGCCCTCGCCGCTGCGAGGGGTCGGCGTGCCCACCACAGGTGCAGGGTGCTCGGGTGCCCGTGCCGGATCGACTTCTCCCGAGCGGACTCCCTGTTGATGGTCTCTAGGGGCAGGGCCACCTCGATGAGCTTGCGGCGTTCGGTCACTGAGTCTCCATCCTCAACCCATGGCATGGGCATTCGTACGCTGGCACTGGCGTTGATCGCACCCTACTCGCGGGTACCGACAATCGTGGGCGCGGTCGGGGTGATCATCAGAACGGCTCGCATCCTTGGCTCCACGTCTTCTCCCAATGACCGCGCATCCCCGTCGCGGCGAACGACCCCAGCTCGGTCCCGACGAAGGGGTTTGCCACGTAGCGGATCTCGTCGTGAGTCGGACCACCCGGGCTGACCCGCACGAGCGCCAACCGATACCGGGGTTGGGCGTTCTTCCCCGTTAGGACCTCGTTGTGGGTGATGAAGAAGTCCTCAGCACCGGCAATACGTCCCTTGACCTCGATCGTCACGGCGTGGCCGTCGGGCTCGATCGAGAGGATGTCGAAGCCCTTGTTGTTGAAGGCCTGCTCGATGGGGTCACGCCCCAATTGTCGCTCAGCGGCGAGGACGGCCTCGACCGCCCTTCGCTCGACAGCCTTGGTCTCCTTGGCGTGGACCGGAGCATCAGCGGACAGCTCACCCTCCACCCAGGACAACGGGACGACCAGTGCTTGGACCGTTACCCGCGGCGGTGAGGCCTGTACGTGCGCTTGGGCATCCAACTGGCCAAGACGTCGCTGCAAACGCGTTTCCATGTCGCGGGCCTTGCGCGTCAGCGACGCAGAAGACTCCTTGACCTTGTGCCCCGCCTGCTCCTTCTGGCTCGTGCCGAGCGCCTCACTGTCCAACCGGTGGATCTCGGCCTGCAAGCGCGACTCGACAGCCGCACGAGTACGAGCGATCACCGTCGTCTGCTGGTCCGTCACCTCACGGGTGTACTCGGGCAGGACGTGAGCGCTCAAGTGACTGGCCGCGCTGTCTGCGGCCCGCCCGATCCACGGAAGCGACCGAGCCCGGTCGGCTGTCTCACCAGTGGGGACCGGGACCAAGTCGAGATACGGCGCCGGCCCCGCCAGCGTCACGTGTCCACTCGCGTCCGCGTACGCGTAGTGGAACTGTCGGGCAATCTTCTCCTGGGTGCCGTCAATCACCTCCTGGAGGACCCCGAGCAACAGGTGCGGCTCCTCGAGATCTGCAGAGATCAGGACCGTGCCTCGGCGCAGAGTGTCGCCCCACAGCTCATCGGCGGCGTGCATGACTGCATCATGGAGAGGGTGACCGGGCGCCAAGAGGTCTGCCCGACCCGAGTGAGCGTCGTCGATCTTGTCGATGTCGAAGCACACCCGGCCATATCTCGTCGACACCGGCTCGCGCCGCCCTCGCAGTGCCGCCGGGACATGGGTGATTTCGAAACGCCCCGTCTCCCTTCGCGACATGCGGCCGCCCATGGCGGTGAAGGCTCCGCGGAAGGCCATCTCGATGTAGTGCGGCTGGAGCCGCCGTGCCCTGGCCTCATCCATGACTCGGCGCATCCGCTCCACCTCGTTGTCCGCCAGCACGTCACTGGCGAGAGCCCGCTCCTGGAGCAGCTCCGTGAGTCCATCGGCGACGCTCGCGTCGATGACCTCGTGCATCCGCTCCCTGGTCTCGGGGAGCTCGCCGTACTGGATGGCCTCGAGCAGGAGTGTGCGCAGGGAGGTCTTCTCGAAGGCCTGCCCCAGCACGTCGAAGACCTTGCCCCCGTAGGCTTTGCGTTGCTCCTCGATCTTCTCCAGCAAGCGATCGAAGACCTGGCCTTCACGGGTGTTCTGGGCGACGAGGTTCCACAAGCGGCACACTTCCGTCTGGCCGATGCGGTGGATGCGGCCGAAGCGCTGCTCGATGCGGTTGGGGTTCCACGGCAGGTCGTAGTTGACCATGAGGTGGGCGGACTGCAAGTTCAGGCCCTCCCCTGCCGCGTCGGTCGCCAGGAGGACCCGGCACTCGGGGTTCTTCGTGAATTCCTCGGTGATGCGACGACGCTCCGGCCGGGGCACGCCACCGTGAATGGCCTCGACCGCCGTCGCCGATCCGATGACCGAGGTGATCCGCGTTCGCAGGTACTCCAAGGTGTCACGGTGCTCGGTGAACACGATCAAACGACGAGGCTTCGAGGCGTCAGGGGTCGCAAGGATCTCGTTGTCCTCGAGGATGGACCGCAGCTCGGACCACTTCACGTCCTTCTGGGATGCGCGCACGTCTGCGGCGATGCCCACGAGCTCCTCGAGCTCAGCGATCTCGATCGTCAGCTCTTCGACCGTGCGGGCCGCGGTGGCTGCATCGACGAGCTCGTCTTCCATCTCCTCGAGGTCGTGGGCCGAGATGTCGTCTTCGTAGTCGTCGTCCCAGTCGATGTTCGTGGGCAGTTGTGCCTCGCGCACGCCGACGCCGTTCTCGAGGTCGTGCTTCTTGCGCTCCAGCCGTGCAACCCGCCGCTTCAGGGACTCGTGGATCGCGGCTGGACTGGACGCCAGCCGGCGCTGTAGCACGGTCAAGGCGAAGCCAACCGTGTTGCGCCGCTTGCCCTCCAATTTCGCTGCTCGGTTCATCCCCTCGCGGACGTACTCAGTGACGCGCTCGTAGAGCTCCTGCTCTGCGTCCGTGAGTTGGTAGGGCACCGTCTCGGCGACCCGCTCGGGGAACAGTGGTGTCCCCTCGAAGGTGAGGAGGTCCTCCTTGATCATGCGGCGCATGTAGCGGCTGGTGTCGGTCTGGCCGAGCTGCTTGCGGTACTTGCCGGCGAACTCGTCCCTGTCGAGGAGTGTCAGGAAGGCCTGGAAGTTCTCCTCTGATCCGGCGTGAGGAGTCGCAGTCATGAGCAGCAGGTGACGAGTGCGCTGACCGATCAGCTCCCCGAGGAGGAACCGCTTGGTCTTCTTCAGCTCGCTGCCCCACCAGTTGGCCGCCATGCGGTGGGCCTCGTCGACGATGATCAGGTCCCACTCGCTCTCGGCGAGCTGGTCCTGCAGGTCCTCATTGCGGGAGAGCTGGTCCATTCGGGCGATGAGCAGGGGGTGCTTGTCGAAGACGGATGTGTGGAGAGACGCCTCGGTCATCTGCCGGGTCAGGATGTCGAAGTCGAGTCCGAACTTGAGGAAGAGCTCGTCCTGCCACTGCTCCACCAGGCCTCCGGGGGCAATGACCAGGCACCGTTTGACGTCGTCCCTCAGCAGCAGCTCCTTGATGTAGAGCCCGGCCATGATCGTCTTGCCCGCGCCCGGGTCGTCGGCGAGGAGAAAGCGAAGAGGGGTCCGCGGAAGCAGCTCGCCGTACACGGCTCGGATCTGGTGCGGCAACGGCTGGACGTCACTGGTCGCGAGCGCCAGCATCGGGTCGCTCAGTCCTGCGAGCCGGATCCGCTGTGCCTCGGCCGCGATCTTGAACTTCTCGGGATCGGCGTCGAACTGGGCGATAGAGGACTTGGCGGGACGAAAGGCGGACTCTTCACTGCGGAAGACCAGGCGCTGGGCCAACCGGCCTGCGCTGTCTTTGTAGGTGAGTTCCCGCGTGTCCGATCCGTGTGACTGCACAGCAAGCACCTGTACGGGTCCTGTCGGGACCACGCCTTCGAGAGTCGCTCCGGCGACGATCTCCTCCAACTTCATGAGATCTCCTCGGTCGTGGCGGGGACGGGACGTTGTTCGTTTGATTACGGCTCGCCAGCCGTTCACCCTCGGCCGCGATCATCTCACGACGCGCCCTGGCACCGTTCTCAAGCGCGACGCATATGCCGTACGGAGAAGATGCCTTGGCCAGTCACTGCGATTGCTACCTTGGCTACATGAACCAGCGCACCTCTCATCCACAACATCGGGACTGCTGCGCATTTAGGTGACAGTTGGGGGCCTGACCCTTGTTCGTGGACACGCTGATTCCAGCATCTGCTGGGGAAGCGAGATCATGAACCATGGCCAGGAAGAACTACTCCGAAGAGTTTCGCCAGCAGGCGGTTGACCTGTACGAGTCGACACCGGGAGCGACGCTCCGCGGTATCGCGGAGGACCTCGGGATCGTCCGAGGCACGCTGCGACAGTGGCTCGAGACCCACGGGAGTGGGAAGAAGACCGCGGCTGACGGCACGCTGACCGACAGTCCGTTGCGGTCCGCGCCGACGCCCAGCACGGCCGATCCCAATGAGCCGCTCGAGCAACGCGTCGCTCGCCTGGAAGCAGAGAACGCCCAGTTGAGAGCGGAGACGACGAAGCTCACCACGGAGCGGGAGATCCTCCAGAAAGCCGCTAAGTATTTCGCTGGGCAGACGCGCTGGTGAGTCGCTTCCAGTTCGTCGCCGACCACCACGCCACCTACCCGGTGAAGCGACTGTGCGAGCTCGTCGAGATCGAGCGTTCCTCCTACTACGCCTGGCAGGCAGGCGCCCCGGCACGGGCCGAGAGAGCCGCCCACGATGCGGAGCTGCTGGAGCAGATCCGCATCATCCACGCCAAGGACGACGCTCAGGGTGTCCCACGGATCACGGCCGAGCTCAACGACGGTGCCACACTCGAGGACCGCGTGAACCACAAGCGGGTCGCCCGCGTGATGCGGACCGCTGGCCTCGCCGGGTTCGTCAAGAAGCGCCGGCACCGCACGACGGTGCCGGAGCCTGCCGACCAGGTCGTTCCTGACCTGCTGGGCCGGGACTTCACCGCCGAGGCGCCGAACCGGCGCTACGTCGGTGACATCACCTACCTGCCGCTGTCCGAGACCGGCGGGGGTGGGAACCTGTATCTCGCCACGGTGATCGACTGCTACAGCCGCCGCCTGGTGGGCTGGGCGATCGCGGACCACATGCGAACCGACCTCGTCGCTGATGCACTCAAGGCCGCCGCCGCGACCCGTGGATCTCTGGCAGGAGCGATCTTCCACAGCGACCACGGTTCGGTCTACACCTCGAAGGCCTACGCCGATCTCTGCGCCCGGCTCGGCGTGACCCAGTCGATGGGAGCCGTCGGCTCCAGCGCCGACAACGCGATGGCGGAGTCGTTCAACACGACGGCGAAACGCGAGGTCCTCCGCGACGCCGCGTGCTTCACCGACGAGCTCACCGCCCGCCGCACGATGTTCCGCTGGCTGACCCGCTACAACACCAAGCGCCGCCACTCCTGGTGCCGCTACCAGTCCCCGAACACCTACGAACGCACCTACACCGATAAACTCGCGCTCGCAGCGTAAACAACCCCGTGCCCACGAACCGGGGGTAGGCCCCCGTCCAGACGCGGTACGGGGAGTGCGTGGGGACGCGTTCGCGGAGGTATTCAAGACCCTCGCGCTCGTGATCGAACTGCGAGGCGGTCACCTCGACCCAGCGATCGTCGGTCACCGATTCCTCCCTCGCCTCTCTCGAGCCGCATGCATCTGGTCATGGTACTGATCAGGACAGACACCCGTGGACGGGTTGAGCAAACGTTTCGGTCTCGGAACGCGCTGTCATCCTCGGAGCACACGTGCCTTCGCGGCACCGAACTCCTCGTCCGTCAACGCTCCTGACCGGTGCAGCTCGGCGAGCTGTTCGAGCGCCGATACGAAGTCGAGGCCGGCCCCCTGTGCAGCCTTGTCGGGCTGCTCCAACTGTGGCAGCACCACTTCCGGTGCATCCGGCACGTTCACAGATGAGGCTGGCACCACGTCCGCGGAGGGCGGTACAGCTTCGACCGGGACGAGACTCGTCGGAGCGTCATCCTCCCCCGCTTCTGCGCCATTCACCTCAGGATCGTCCCGGCTCGGCACCTCGGTGGAGACTGCATGCACGGTCTTCCATCTGCTCCCGCGGGCGATCTTCACGGATTGTCCATCCGGTGCGAACAGCCACGTGCGGTCACCCACCTCGAGTACGAAGCTGTCATCGCCGATCCGAAGGTCCGTCGGTTCTGCCCGGGACAGATCTGAGTCGATAAGGAAGCGGACGTACCTGTCTGCATCCCAGCTGTTCAAGAACTCGGACCGGACGGACTCCGTGAGGCGCTCGAACGTGCGGTTCGAGTAGAAGATCGTCGAAGGGTCCACCACCTCCCGGAACTCGGCCAGGTCTCTGACATCGAGCACGGTATCCGGCGCATTCCAGGCCATCGAGATCTTCTTCAGGGGATCGTCAGCACGCCCGAATTCGAGGTAGTCGCCGTAACGGCGGTACTGACCCGAGCTCTTGTACCCGACAACCTGCCGGCCGGCGATGTCGATCTCGACGCTGTATCCGCTGCGCGCGATGACCAGCCGGCCCTTCTCACACCGATTCCGGTCGCGGTCCTGGCCGAGATGATCGACCAGGAGCCGCAGGTGCTGCTCCGATTCCGTCCTACCGCCGCCGTGCATTGCGATGTGCTCCTCCACGGCACGGTCCGCGATGGCAAGATCGTTCACGCTGCCCAGCCCAGCCAGCGCAGCGCCCGCGTTCCGACGAGTCGGCGAGTCAGGCCATGGCCGATGCCGCCAGTTCCCCGGGAGCCGTTGCACCTTGGTCAGCTGCCACTGCCTACTCACCTCCGCCCAACTCCTCTTGTCCTGTCTCGCGCAGAAGTACGATTGGAACCGGTCTTTGGCATAGAGGACCGTGAGCCCCGCCGCTCTCACGGAGGCGCTCCCTGCAGGTCCCGGATTCGATGTGGGGCGCGCAATTCGAAGTAGGCCTGCAAGCGTCTCGCGCAGTGCCGACTCTGCCATCGCGTCATCTCCCCCGTGCACCCGCTGGTAGCTGACCAATGCTGCCCGCGTCATCGGAAGGGTGCGGGGGTCGACGTTTTCGGAAGTCGCCTGCGCCTCACCGAAGACAGACTTCGGGGTTGCCTCCACGCGGGACGACGCTGGTACCGACGTCGCCGGAGCCGATGTCTGCCTCGGTTTCGGCATCAGTGTGGGTGTCGGTGCTTCTTTCGCCCGCCTCCCTGCGGTGCCACCTGTCGAGTCTTCAGGTGAAATCTGGTGGTCTGCACTCGCCGCTTGTGGACTCGACGTCGGAGACGGTGTGGAGCTCTTCCGGCCTGACGCGAACTGCGCGTCCGCCTCAATGTGCGTCACGCTGTCGGCACTCTGCACGATGAGATCCAAGCATCCTTCCTGCCCATCGTTCTGAGTGATGTCCTCGACGGTCCCCTCCGCATAGACCACGACGAAAGTCGCGCGGCGCCCGTCGGACTTGAGCCGAAGGACCCGGCCCATTCGCTGGATCATTTGCCGTCGGGACTTGGATCCGCCCATGACGATGCCCAGGTCTATCTGCGGCACATCGATACCCTCGTCGAGCACCGTCGGCGCCACGAGCGCCCGGGTCCTGCCAATCTTGAGCCGATGGAGACGCTCGCGCCTCTCGAAGGTCGTCAGGTTGGAGTGGATCGGCTCGCTCGCCACGGCCTCTTCGCGCAGCGCTTCCGCGATGTTCTCCGCGGCGAGGATCGATCTCGTGAAGACGAGCGCGCCTTGAGAACGGTGCACGGAGGGTGCGAGGGCTCGCGCTGCCCGAAGTTTCGCCCGGGACTCCGACAGAATCCGAGTCCGCTCATGGAAGTTCTTCAGGTAGCGGCGCGACAAGTCGACCAGCATCGCTGGCACCGACGAGTCGTCACCGCGGGAGTACTCGGAGACAACTTTCATGAACAGGCCGAACGGCTCCTCGGGAACGCCTTGGTCGATCAACCGGAGCCTGCAGTCGATGACGATCTCGTGGGCGGCGTCATACTTCGTGCGCTCGGACGGCGAGAGCCGAACCTTGAGCAGCTTCACGTCATAGTGCGCCACGACGCCATCGGCGATCGCGCGATCGAACCCGATCTGGAAGCACGGCGTGCCTCCGAAGTAGCGGAGCAGGACGCCCAGTCCATCGTCATTCCGCTCGAACGTCGCCGTCAGCCCCAGACGCCGGCGATAAGTGCTGTGCAGGATCCGCTTCCACTGTTCCGATCCGTACCGATGACACTCATCCGCCACGATCAGCACCTTGCCGTCTGCACGCCACGGCGGAGCGGGGTAGAGGGATTGGACAGTCCCGACGAGCACCCGCCTCTTCGGGCCGAATCGTGGCGGCACGCCATCGCCCACCGAGGCCACGCCATCGATCCGCTGAGCACGAAGAGTCGCGCACCACTGCTGGACGAGCTCACGCGTCGGCACCACTATGACGACTGAGTAGTCGTCTGCGAGAGCCTCCCGGACGGCTTCGACACCCACGCGCGACTTCCCGGTTCCCGTCACGGCCTCGACAACGCCAATCCGGCCGTGCCCGGCCCACGAGTCCAGCGCCTCGCTCTGCCATGTTCGGAGCGGAGGCTGTCCGGCTGGAGCCTGTGAGGTCCACTCCGTCGCAGGTCGCCCTGCTTCGACGAGCCAGTTCTTCCCCTTCGCCGTCGCGCGGACCTCTCCGCTGCTCTCTTCGAAGAAGGGAGTGCTGAGCGCCGCTGCCCGCGCGGGGTGTCCCGCCTGGCAGGTGGTCTCCTCCACGAGCGAGAGCAGACTTTCGGTGTCGATCGACTGGCCGCCGTCCAGAGCTTCCAGCAGCTGCCGCATGCGGTCACGACAGATGGCACCTGCCGGGTCGAGTACGTCGATCACCTTCGGCGACGGACTCAACACTCCTGCCACGGCCCCTATACCTCCTGCGCACGAATTCACTTCCGAGCTCTGAACTTCCAGTGAATCCCACGGGACTGACATTTGAGCCCACACCGGGTCATTTTTCAGACAACGATTTGGCAACGCCGTATCGGAAAGACCGGGACCCAATGCGCTTCGACTTGTAGGCACCGATGCGCTGGCGTGACTGAGGAACTTGCAGGTCGAGCGGTGGAACGTCGTCCTCGACAATCTGGAGGTCACCTCGCCGCACATGGGCGTGGTTTGCCGCCCGTGGCCCGGCAACGGGCCGGTGTTTCGTACCCTCCGAGGATGTCCTAGGCCTCACCGTCGGTGCGAGAAACACGCTCGACCGATCGCCGCGCGAACACCGAACCAACGCGTCCCGTCACCGAGCCTGCGGCCCCCTTCGCTGCCGAGCCGACTCCCTTGACCCTGCCCATCGCACGGCCCTGAGTCTCCCCGCCTTCTCCCTCGTTCTCGACCGCGGGGCGCCGGCTGCTGAGGGAGTTCGCCGCCGACGAGACGCGTCCTCGCAGGGAAGTGCTCGCCCGTTCCTCCTCGACCTCGTCGACATGGTGGAGATTCCGGAGGTACTCCTCGGCGTCGACGTTCGGAGGCGGAAGCTGCCTCAGGTGCTTGATCAGACGACCGGCCTGCACGCGCAACGTGGCATACGTGAGCCCTCCGGAAATCACGCCACCGACCACGGGCACGGTCTTCGAAACCGCTTTGGCGAAGCTGTCCTTCGTGAGCTTCACTCCGACGACCCGGAGCACCTGCTTCATCGGGGTGTACCAGGCGGTCTTCGTCAGCGCGACGCCAGCGATCTGACGCTGGATCGCCGGACGCGCGATGTTCGCCGCGAAGTTCGTGACGGTGGCGGAGGCCCCGCCGATTCCCATCATCACACCCAGGAACGCGGTGAGCTCCCCGAGGGTCTCGTCATCGATGTCATCGGTGTCGGTGAGGAACTCTCTCCACCCGTAGACGTAGGCGACCTTCTGCATGATGCGGAAGGCGTGGAAATAGAACTGCGTGATGTCACCGGGGATGGTCCCCAGCATCGCGAATCCACCGGGGATGCCCGCTGCGAACGACATAGCGGTGGACTTCCGTGTCTCGAACTCGACGACCTCGGAGGCGATGCGGTCGAGCATGTCGAGGTCGACGCCGGCCGCCGCCGGATTCTCCGCGACAGCCCGGTCGATCATGAGGGTTCCGACGCCACGGCGGTGCAGCTCGGCACGCAGGAAGTGCTCGCGATCGATCCGCACACCCCGCAGGCGGATCACCCGCGTGAGGAACTCGATCGCGAATCTCTCCGCGTCCGCTTGTTGGGACTCGGAGAGGTCGCTGAGAGGTGCATTCGGATCCTCGGCAGTGTGCAGCATTTCGGGCTGCGCGGCGTCGACCTCGGTCTGTGGCGCTTCGTCTTCCTGCACGTTCCCTGCTTCCTCCTCACATGGCCCGTAGCGAGTCTCCAGGCACTCTGCGCAGAGTAAAGGGTGCTCGATGCTCAAGGACGGCGGCTGTGGTCTCAGATCTGCATCGTTTGCGAAACCTGTTCGGTCCACAATCACATCCCACTCACCCCACCGCCAGCACCCCCGCCACCCCCACCATCGTCACGGCGACCACCCCGTCGAGCACCCGCCACGCCCGGGCACTCGACAGCACCCGCCCCAGCTTTCGCGCGCCGAACCCCAGCGCCGTGAACCACAGCGTGCTGCCCGCCACCGCGCCGGCGGCGAACTGCCCGGCCTGCGCGCCGTGGGTCGCGGCGAGGGAGCCGAGCAGCAGCACGGTGTCCAGGTAGACGTGCGGGTTCAGCCAGGTGAGCGCGAGCGCGGTGGCGACCACGGCGCCGAGCCCGCTCCCCCGCCCGCTCCCGTCGGCCTGCAGTGACTCGCCGCCGCGCAGAGCCCGCCGGGCGGCGAGCGCGGCGTAGCCGAGCAGGAAGGCGACGCCGGCCCAGCGCGCGATGGTGACCAGCTCGGGCACGGCCCGCACGAGGGCACCGAGTCCGCCGGCGCCGGCGGTGATGAGCACGGCGTCCGAGGTGATGCACACGGCCACGACCGGCAGCACGTGCTCGCGGCGGATGCCCTGGCGGAGCACGAAGACGTTCTGGGAGCCGATGGCAATGATGAGCGAGAGGCCGGCGAGGAGGCCGTGCAGAGCGGAAATCACGGGGTCGACGCTAGAGCCACCTGACCTGAAGCACCAGCGAACATCTCTACAGCATCTGAAGCAACACTTCATCTAGGCTCCGGGCATGCGCATCGATCCCACCCTCGCCGAGACGTTGCGCCTCGTGGCCGAGGAGGGCACGCTCGAGGCCGCGGCCCGCCGGCAGCACATGACCCCGTCGGCTGTGAGCCAGCGGCTGAAGCTGCTCGAGCAGCAGCTGGGCCAGCGCCTGCTGGTGCGGGCCAGGCCGGTGCGGCTCACTCCTCCCGGCGAGGTGGTGGTGCGCTTCGCCCGCGGCCATGCCCTCCTCGAGCAGGAGACGCGGGTAGCGCTCGGGCTCGAGGCGCAGGGTGAGCAGCCCCGGATCGGGATCGCTGTGAACTCCGATTCGCTCGCCACCTGGTTCGTGCCGGCTCTGGCGGCGTTCGCGAGCGAGCACGATGCGCAGCTGGAGCTGCAGCGCGAGGACCAGGACGCGACCGCGCGCCTGCTCACCGCCGGGGCCGCCCTCGCGGCAGTGACCTCGGCGCCGTCGGCTCCGCCGGGGTTCCGCTCGATGCCGTTGGGCAGCCTGGTCTACGTCGCGGTCGCCTCCCCCGCCTGGCAGGAGCGCTGGGCGGGGAGCACGAGCGGCTCCGTCGGCGCGGACGTGCTCTCCCGCGCCCCGCGGATCGACTACGACGCGAGCGATGACCTGCAGGCCACCTGGCTGCGCCGCCACGGCGTGGATCCCGCGCGCGCCCCGCGCCACCTGGTCCCCTCCACTCACGAGCTCGCGGGCGCCGTCCTCGCCGGGCTCGGCTGGGGCATGCTGCTCACCATGCAGGCCGAGCCGCTGCTGGCCCGCGGGGAGCTGATCGCGCTCGGTGGCGAACCGGTCACCTCGGCCCTGTTCTGGCAGGTGGCGACGACCCCGTCGGCCGTGCTCGAAGCGCTCACCGGCGCCGTGCTCGAGACCGCTCGGGAGGCGCTGCAGCAGGGGTGAGGCAAAGAGTCGGCTGCCGAGCCCTCAGCCCCTCACTGATTCGCGCACGAAGAGCATGTTCATGAACGGGATCTCATCCCGGATGAACCCCCTCGGAGTCATCCTGCGCATCGGTGGAGGCGCGGAGGTTTCGAGCGTCGTGATGCCCTGGTCAGTGCTCGGTACGGCCGCTCGACCGCGTCGGCCATGGGCGCGGTGCCGACGTCCTGGAACGAAGCCGCTGCCGCCCCGGATCAGGGCCGGCGGCTCCCGCGCCGAGTCCCGGACTGTTCCATGGAGTCGTGGGTCCCACCGGGGCGAAATGAGCCCGTGCGGTGCGCTGCGTATCAGTCCTCGTGAGGGCGGCCGTCCGGATCGGGCTCGGACCGCAGCTGATCCGCGATCTCCTCCTCCGGGCGGGGCGCTGTCGTCTCGTCGTCCTCGAGCTGTGGGACGGGCGGTTCCCCAGGCCCGGGGGACGGTTCGTGCGTGGGATCTCCGGAGCGAGCGGTCATGATGAGGCCTCCCCTGTCGTGGTGCTCCCAGCGTACGCGCGGCGGGAATCGTTGGGTTTCGCGTCGACGTCGAGAAGATGTGCGATGTGGCCGGCGTGCTCGGTCGAGTTCGTCGGCACCGCTGCTGGTCCGATCCTCGGGCGGCTGCGCGTTGCCGGTCCCACGGGTGACACCGCGGGCCTCACCGACGTGGCGGAGCTGCCGGGTGCGGACTGGCTTCCGTCGGCGAGCCTGACCGAGGGCAGTGTCTGAGAGGTGTGGAGAGCCGGTCTCCTCCGCGACGCTCCGTCGTGCTCTGCGGGCCGTGCGTTCTCAGATCAGGAGTCGCAGCAGCAGAGCCGGTATGCGCACCGCGAACTTCAGCACGGCCCAGATCCCCTCGGACAGCTCCAGAAGAGCGACCAGCACATCTCCGGCGCTGGATCGATCCATTCTGCGGCGCCGTCGTCGCATGGATGATCCCTTCCCCCGTGGTGCAGTGGCACTGCCAGCCGCAGCGCCTCGTCGCGAAGAACTGTACGTCGAAGTTTCTGTGTCGTGCAGGTCATCGGGCGCTCTCGAGCGGGATGGACCCCAGCCGGTCGCCTCGTTCATCGCGGCGCCGAGGTGCCGCGCCCGGCGTCCGTGGTGCCCCGTTCGTCTCGCCGGGGCTGAGGGTCTGCGTGGTGCTGTCTACGTGGAAAGGACTCCGGCCGGCTCATGTGCCCCAGGTGCAGGGTGATCGTCCCCAGCTCCGAGATGGCCCGGCCGACGATCACCAGGGCCCCTGCCAGTTCACAGCCCAGGAACTCCCCACACCGGAAAGACGGACACCCTGACACAGATGGGGACCGTCACGAAGGACCGGGCGCTCAAGGCAGAGCACCGGCACGACAGGATCCGCGCACCTCGAGAACGCTGCCGGGGCCTCCGGTCTCCGCTATGCCGCGCTCAGCGCGAGCACGGCGTCGCGCAGTCTCACGTCATCGCTGGCCAGACCATTGATGACGTCGTCGAGTCGCACGTCCGTCTGAATAATGTGCCCCGCATGCCGTACGTCGACGGCCGGATAGGTCACGAAGATCCGTGAATAGTCGGGATCGACGTCCACTTCGGAGAGGTGCGCCAGCACGTGAGCGGCCGTCGGCCCGAACACGAGGTGGAGGGTGCGATTCGGGGCGGGTCGTTGAAGGGAGAGTCCCCACGCCCAGAGCCCCCTGGTGTTGCTGCCCACTGTCTCCAGCCTCGCGCCGTCCGGCGCGTTCTCGAGCTGCTTCACCAGAGTCGTGCTCGCGAATCGCCTCAGTGAAGCCTTCACCCGGGCGAGAGTCCGTCGGCCGTCCTCGAACTGCCGATGAGCATGGGCGGCGACGATGTCGGCGAACTTCTGGGCAGCTTCCTCCTTCGAGGAGTCGCCGTAACGCGCCGACTCCCCTGCGTCGCACATGCCCTTGATGAAGTCGATCTGATCGTCGAGACTCACTGCGGCTGGACCTTCCACGAACTGGTGAACCATCTGCTGGATGAAGAAGTGCTGCTCTGGGTGCGCGTGGACCCATCGCTCGTCCCGGACTACGTGCTCCCGGAGCCTCTCGAGGACCTCGGCATAGGTCACGACGACGGCCTCCTCCCAGCCGTTCTGCTGGAGGGCGGCCTCGCGCCGCTGACAGAGCAGGACCACCGCGCCGGCCCCTCCGGTGGAGATGGCGTGCTCGCGATACCGGGCGTAGCCATGGCCATGGCCGTCGGAGATCTCGTAGTTCTCGATGACGACTGCCGCGTCATCCCGGGTGAGGAGGATGTCGGCGATGTCCATGCCGACCTCGCCGCCGTCGACCTCCTCATCACCGCGAGTGTCGACCTCCTGGGTCACCCGGTATCCGGTCACGGGCAGCTGGTCGCCAGGAGGAAGGGAATCGTTGACCAGGTCGAGGAAGATGCGCTGGGCCGCATCGCCGAGCTCATGAGTCGCGTCGATCGTGAACAGCCACGCGAAGACATTGGAGAGCTGCTTCTCGTGCGTCCCGTGATGCATCACCCGGAACACATTGAACTGCTCTGCGAGGCTCCGCGACAGGGATGGCAGGAGCGCGGTGACGAAGCTGCTCACGTCATCGGGGCGGCGGGACATGCTTCGATGCTAGTTGTAGTGGGTCACGACGTTGTAGTCACCGGGCCGGGGATCAAGGAACGGGCCCCCGAACCGGCACGATGGGTGGCGCTGGAGCCATGGGCCGGTCTCCTCGAACGGCGAGCATCATGGTCCACGGATTTGGGACTGCCGCACCGATAGGTCAACGTCACCTACCGGTGCGGCAGTCCCTGGTGTGCGGGGACGGTCGGCGGTTGCCATGGCGAGACCGCCTACAGCTAGCCCGAGGAAGCCCTCCGGGTGCCCTTTCCGTGCCAGCGATCGCCGCGTCTCCTCCCCGCTGTGACACCGCTCCGAATAGATGCTCCGGCCTGGTGGTGCATCATTCCAGGTCAGTCGGACCCTTGTCCATGAACGGAAAGAGCACCCGCCAGTGGGGCCAGCGCACACCGGGCTCGTGGGCCAGCTGGTCGAGGTCATCCGCACCCGTCGGCTCGTCAAGAAGAGCGATGGTTCGAAGCGGCAACTCGACGATGTCGTCGTGGAAGCGCGCTGCACTGAGGTGATCCACGGCGCCCGCGATGAGATCGTCGATCGCTCCCCGATCGACGTCCTGCACAGGGACCTGCGCCTGCTCATCGAACTGGTCGACCAGGTTCGACGGCATGCCAAGCTTTCGAAGGTCCCTCCGAAGGAAGCTGTCATCGGAGTTCGGTTCACAGAAGAACCACGCGTAGGTACGCCTGACCCGCCGAGCATCGCGGACCTCTTCCCGAGCGAGCTGCTGGAGGAACACTTGGTCTCGCGACCGTCCTTCCAGGGCGCAGAGCACCG
This sequence comes from Brachybacterium sp. AOP42-C2-15, assembly GCF_052377065.1. Lineage (NCBI taxonomy): Bacteria > Bacillati > Actinomycetota > Actinomycetes > Micrococcales > Dermabacteraceae > Brachybacterium > Brachybacterium sp. AOP42-C2-15. The sequence continues at coordinate 10,382 of NZ_JBQSWK010000038.1, read as the reverse complement.
CTTCCTCAGAAACTTCGGTCGCCCCGGTCGACACCACACCATTGAATGCGTCAGGGATGACAGCGCCATGTAACGGACTATTCTCCAGAAGGTCATTGAGTTCCGCCTCCCGACCTTCATCGGAGATCGCGTCGCTGGTCGTCCTCCATTTCGGAGTCGCACCGTTACCGATCTCCGTCAACATTTCCGTCGGGCCCGCCGCCACCTCGACGATCACGTCGTTTTCCGTCATCACTCCGTCGTGGCGGAAGACGGCCACTCGGAACGTGGGCTCTGCCGGGACGGTGTCGATCTCGCACACCCACGTCGCTTCGATATGCACCACAACGCCCTGCCGACAATCACGGGCGATGAACATCAGTGGATCATCGCTCTGCACACACGCACTGAAGGGCAATATCGTGATCCATCGAAGGGACCGGCGTCGTCCTCATCCTCGTCGTCGTCCAGGCTCCCCTCGGCCTCGTCCGCTTCTCCACCGTCGGGCGGCCTGTCGTATGACTGAGCGTCCCCACCGCCGTCGTCGACGGGTCCCCACCCCACTCCCCGCGGAAGGCCCGTTGCAGGACGTCCCAACGGCGCGTGTAGTCGACGTTGCGCGGCAGCATGATCATCGTGAGTGCACCTCTCTCATCACTCCGAGCGCGATATGCGGGCCGACCACTCCGCCAGCTGATGCTCGAGAAGGTCGCGTCGGCTCCATCCTTCCCGAGCTCCTGTGTTCACCCGGTCGACGATGTCGTCAAGGCGAGTGTTGGTCAGCTCGACCAGAAGACCGATGAAGAGCTCGGGTGTCGACCACCCCGAGATGTCACCGTGGGCATCGAAGGCTGCCGTCAGCATGTGTGTCGGTAGGGCCAAACCCGCGAACCGCCCGACTCCGATCCCGGTAAGGCCGAGAGCCCGCCGGAGTGCCGCATCCGCTGCGGGGCCTGCGTTCAGCTCTTCGATGTCGTGAGGACCGAGTTGAGCTGTGGCGATCCAGGTGCGCCCGTCGGGGCGAAACCCACTGATCGTCGCTAGCGGGGAGGGTAGGAACGCGGCAAGAGCACCGGCAAGGGACGCTGGGTCGTGCCTTGTCGGTGGAGTGAGGACGTGGACGTACACAGTGCCCTGCGGACCCAGTCCTCGCGTGGCGTCAGCGAAAGCAGGATGGTCGTCGACGGGATGGAGCGCGACGTCTGTCAGTCGTGAGCCATCGTCAAGGTCGAGAAGCAGTCCCAGGTGGCTCATCGGCTCCACTCCTCCAGCTGATGGGCGACGTCGATGAGGTTCTGTCGCGGGACGTCGAAGCTGACACCGTCGTGATCCGGCAGATCGGTCTCTAGATCGTCGACGACGAGTGCCTCGAGCAGCACGTCCTGGCTCGTGGAGCCCTTCACGAGGATGGCGAAACCGGCCACGTCGTCCTGGACCGTTGGCACGGTGAGTTCCGGGTGCGGCTCCACCGCCGCTTGTATGAGGTTATCGATGAGCTCACGCACGGTCCCCGGGGAGAGCTGCCGGGCGAGGTATCGGACGAGCCGATCCGGGGAGAGCAGTTCGATATCGACCACAAGCTCGTCGGTGTCCTTCAGTGTCGGGACAGGCAACAGCGCCACGGCAGCCCCTGCGCGCGACAGCAGCCTCACCGGCAGGAGGACCGGACTGGACGCGGTGGCATCCACAGCCCCGAAGCCGCCGCTCGGCGCCTCCTTGGGATCCGTAGATCCGCGGGGCGGTTTCTCCCTCACGACGCCGCTTTCGTACTGCGCAGTGCTGTCCGGTAGACGTTGGTCTTGGTGGCCACGACGAGGCCGAGCCGCTTCGCGAGCACCGGGTGGTCATCCTGGAGCCGCTGGAAGATCCCGGAACCCTTCACACTCGTGGCGAGCTCCTGCAGCAGGAGGAGCTCGAACGACGCCGCTTGGGCCCAATCGACGTCCTTGCGGTATCCGATGACGGCCCGCGCACCGGTGCGCTTCGCGAACTGCTGGAGCCGCTTCGGATCCTCCTTCAAGGTCGAGCACGATGCGAAGTAGATGACCCTGCCAGCGCAGGCACCCTTCAACATTTCCTCGAGCTCGTCGAGCTCGATATCGCCATGTGCATCCCCGCTCATCGAGACGACAGCGGAGCCGCCGTGCATCGCGAGCCAGAGAACACCGAAGTCGGCGTAATCCTCAGAGACCCATTTGTCGAGGTAGTACCCGAACTCGGCGCGCGTCGCGACGTCGCGATGGATCCATTGCGCCACGTCGAGGTGTTCGAGAAGCTCGAGCACCGGTCGGACAGTCAGACGGCGGGTGATGTCGGAGTCCCACTCGCCTTCGAGACAGAAGATGCCGGGCAATTCTTCGCGCATGAAGTCCACTCCTCAATGGTGGTCGTTGAGCCCACGGTAGCGGCCCGAGGTCGCACTCCTCCCGGGGTTCAGCGAATCTCTACGCCCAGTACGAGGTACGGCGTCACCTCGCTGCAAGGTGGACCTGGAACTTCCACCGTGGCACCTCCAACCCCTCACACGGCATAGAATGAGGTGCTGCCGTCACATCGAAGTGGCGACTTTTCCCCTGTTCACGGCCAGACCCCTGCGCCGCGACCCCCGTGATGCTGGAGCGCCGCATGGCCCGTGATGATGTGAAGTACGAGTTCAAGACCGTTCGAGCCGTCCGCGGCACCGAACCTCGCACCATCAAGAAGTGGGAGCAGAACGGCTGGGAGGTCACCGGGCGAACTCCCGGAAAGATTCAGACCGAGATCTCTCTGCGCCGCCCACAGCCTCGAACCCCTTGGTTCCGCGTCGCCATCGCCGGTGGGCTTGCTCTGGCCCTCATCGCGTTCGCACTCATCATGAGCGTTGTGCAAGGAGAAGGCGCCGACGATGCACCGGCGGCCACATCAGAGGCGCCTGCAGGGTCCTCTCACTCCGCAGCGCCCGAGAGCAACGGCTCGGAAGCCGTCGGGGCACCGTCGTCCACGCCGGATGGAGCAAGCGCAACCAACGCGCCGCCCGCAGAAGAGATCATCACGATCGCGACCAATGCCGACTTCGCAGCCATCACCTCGTCGACCGACTACTGCAGCGACCAGATCGCCACGTTCGCGGAAGAGCACGAAGGACGAACGGTCCGCTTCGAAGCGAGCATCGGCGCAATGGGTCCCCATGGCGATTACGACACCCGCTACGACATCCTTCTCACTGTCGGCAAATACAGCGAAACGACGGCAGTCGGACCAGCGTTCCAGTTCCGCGACGTGAACATGAATGACCTCAACCTGACTGGGACCGATATTCCCGACACCATCGGCGTCGGAGACGCTCTCACCGTGACGGCCACCGTCGGTGAATATATCCCTGACCAGTGCCTGTTCCTCCTGGACCCGGAGGAGACAGAGGTCCGCTGAGCCGTGATCCATCGACAGTGCTCGACGGGGAAAGCGACGGTGGGAGGAGTGCTGAGCCCGCGGCACGGCAGGGCGGTGTCATAGCGTCGAGGCAACACTCCCGGTCGGCGGGGGTCTGATCGGTGAGGTGCACGGGTGGCGCGAGTGGGGCTGACGTTCAGTGACAGGTCGGAGATCTCGACAGCGTCGAAAGCGGGCTGGTCCGTGCGGAGGATCGCTCGTCACCTGGGTCGATGTCCCTCGGTGATCTCCAGGGAACTCCACCGGAACTCGACGAAGACCCGCGGCTACCAGGCCGTGACCGCGGACGTGAGAGCGCAGCGTCGCCGGGCCCGTCCGCAGCAGCGGAAGGTTGCCAAGGACCCGGTGCTGCAGGCCAGGGTGGAGGCGGATCTGGCCGCGTCCTGGACGCCGAACGAGATCGCGGGCCGCTTGCGCCTGGAGGCCGCAGACCCGACCGTTGAACGCATGGCGAACTCTCCCGACGCACGCGGCCAGACCGTCTCCGGCGAAGCGATCTACCAGTACATCTACGCGCTCCCCAAGGGCGAGCTCGCCCGGCGGGGCATCTTCTTGCAGTCCAAGCGGACCAAGCGCCGACCCCGCACGACAGGCCGGACGAGGGGCGGCCCGATCGTGGGCATGGTCCCGATCGCGGAGCGGGGCGAGGACGCCGCTGAGCGGCGCGTGCCAGGGCACTGGGAGGGCGACCTGATCATCGGGAAGAACGGCACCTCGTGCGCAGCGACGCTGGTGGAGCGGATGAGCGGGTTCACCGGGCTGCTGGCCCTGCCCTCCAAACACGCCGAACCGACCGCGGACGCGGTCATCGAGTGCTTCAACGCCCTGCCCGAGATGATGAAGGCGTCGCTGGCCTGGGACCAGGGCAGCGAGATGGCGCAGCACGTGAAGGTCTCCCTGGCCACGCAGATGCCGGTCTACTTCGCCGACCCCCACTCGCCCTGGCAACGACCCAGCAACGAGAACACCAACCGGCTCTACCGCGAGTACCTCCCCAAGGGCACCGAGATCCCCGATCACCAGCCCTACCTCACCACCATCGCGGAGGAGATCAACAACCGCCCCCGCCGCCGACTCGGCTTCCTGACCCCGACAGAATCCTTCGCCCGACTACTGGCCGGCGAGCCCCATGTTGCTTCGACGCATTGACACCACCGTGTGGCTCGTGCGGGAACACCAGCAGGAGTACCACTCCCAGTTCGCCGCAGTTACCGCGGTCGCCCGCCACGAGGGTATCTCGAAGGATTCCGTCCGACGCTGGCTGGCCAAGGTGTTGCGGGCCATGACGTTGTAGTCACGGAGGATCCGCTGCGCTACACCGCGATCCCGGATGCGTTGGGGGTCAACGGGGTCTGGGCGAGCGCCGGCATCAACGCGGCGATCGTCGCCATGAGCGCCACGGAGACGATCACCAGCAACCCGCGGGTGCTCGGCGCCGACCCGCTCGTGGAGCACGACCCGGCCACGGGCGCGCCCGGCGGGTTCGGCGAGGAGGACTTTGTGACCCTGGTCCTGCCCTACATCCGCTCCGCCCGCGAGGGCGTCCAGCGCCTGGGCGCGCTGCTGGCCGAGCACGGCACCTACGAGATGAACGGGATCGCCTTCAGCGACCAGCAGGACATCTGGTGGCTGGAGACCGTCGGCGGGCACCACTGGATCGCGCGTCGCGTCCCGGAGGACCACTACGTCACGATGCCGAACCAGCTGGGCATCGACTCCTTCGACCTCGACGACGCCGAAGGCCCCGGCCACGACCACCTGGCGAGCCCGGACCTGCGCGAGTTCCTCCGCGCGCACCATCTGGACCTCACTCAGCGGGATGTGGAGGACGCGGCGCCATCGGTGTTCAATCCCCGCGAGGCCTTCGGCTCCCACACCGAACACGACCACGTCTACAACACGCCCCGCGCCTGGTCCATGCAGCGCACCCTGAACCCCACGAGCGAGCACTGGGAGCGGGACTGCCCAGGGCGAGCCCGGACTCGGACGATCTCCCGTGGAGCCGGCGGCCCGAGCGCCTGCTCACGATCGAGGATGTCAAGGATGTGCTCAGCTCCCACTACCAGGGCACCGTCTTCGACCCGTACTCCACCTGCGGCACCGAGGCGGAGCGGCGCGCGTTCCGCCCCATCGGCATCAACCGCCACAACGCGCTCGCGATCCTGCAGATCCGCCCGGACCTGCCGGAGTCCCATCGCGCGCTGCAGTGGGTCGCCTACGCCCCACTCCCGTTCACCACGCTGATCCCGATGTTCACGAACGTCGAGCAGGCGCCCGCCTACCTCACGACCACCACCGGCACCGTCAGCACGGACAGCTTCTACTGGACCTCACGCATGATCGCGGCACTCGCGGACGCGCACTACGCCGAGACCATCCCTGCGATCGAGCGCTACCAGCAGCGCACCCTGGCGCTCGGTCACGCCGCCGTGCACGCGGCGACCGCGGCGACGTCTTTGGCCGACGACGCCGCTGTGCCGGGCCTGCTCGCCGAGGCGAACACGACGATCGCCGAGCAGATCCGCACCGCGACGGACGCACTGCTGGGCGAGGTCCTCGCCACTGCGAGCACGCACATGACGAACCGTTTCGCGCGGTCCGACGGGTGAGAACGGTGGCTCCTCGGCTCGTCGCCGGCATCGATCTCGCGGCGGACCCGCGCAGGACGGGCCTCGCGATGCTTCGCGAGGAGAACCACGCGGTCCGCATCGCGGACGTCCACGTGGGGGCGAGCGACGACGACGTTCTCGCGGCGATCATTGCCGCCTCGAAGGCCGGCGTGGACGTGCCCTTCGGATGGCCACGCCGTTTCGTCGATCTGGTCGCCGGGCACCAGGCCGGCGACCTCGAGTCCCCGGCGGACACCGGACCGGACTGGCGACGGGCCGTTCTCTTCCGAGAGACCGATCTCGAGGTGCGCAGGCGGGTGGGCAAGACGCCTCTCAGCGTCGCAGCGGACAAGATCGCCTACCCTGCCATCCGCTGGGCAGCGATCGCCGCGCGCCTGCGGGAGCAGGACATCCCCACCCCGCTCGACGGAAGCGGTGTGGCCTGCGAGGTCTACCCGGGCGCCGCGCTGGCCGCCTGGGGATTCGGAGCCCAGCGCTACAAGAAGGCCGCCGGAGCTCTGGTGCGCGGCGAGCTCGTCGACGCGCTCAGTGCCCGGTGGCCGTGGCTGGACTGGGCAGGACACGAGGGCGTGTGCGCGGGCTCGGACGATGCACTCGACGCCGTGATCGCCGCGGTGGTCGCCCGAGAGGTGCTCCTCGGCAGGGCGAACTCTCCACGAGCGGAACTCGCCGCCGCCGCGGCCGACGAAGGATGGATCTGGCTGCCCACGCCGGAATGAGGGTCCTCGCCAGTCAGGCGGTCGCAACCCCCACATCCCCGTGCAGCCTCCTGGAGTGCGGCACGGTCCATGACGCCCGAGTACCTGGCCGCGAGGTTGCGCGCCACCGCGCCGCGAGAAGAGTCCCGTTCCGCCTGTGCGGTGCGGGACAGCTGGTCGAGGGCACCTCTGATCTCGAGCAGAAGCTGCTCCGTGTGCGCCATGGAGCCATGGTCCCACCGGGGCGACCTGAGCTCGAGCGGTGCGCCGCGTGTCAGCCGTCGTGCGGGCGACCGTCCGGAGCGGGTTCGGACCGCGGCTGGTCCGCGATCTCCTCCTCCGGGCGGGGCGCCGCGGTCTGATCGTCCTCAAGCTGGGGGACGGGCGGTTCCCCGGGTCCGGGGAACGGTTCGTGCGTGGGATCTCCGGATCGAGCGGTCATGGCGAGGCCTCCCATATCGTGGCGCTCGCAGGCTACGCGCGGCGGGAGCCGTGGACCAGGTGGGAGGAGCGGGCTCGCGACGGGCCGACGACGGCTCAGACGAACCCTTCCTCGACGAGCTCGCACCCGCTCTCGGTGATGACGTGCCCCTGCCCGGAGCCGTCGACGACCCGGCTCCAGCTCTTCACGATGAGCAGGTCCCGATGGATCGACATGCTGAAGCCGCCGTACATCCCGGGATAGGGGAACCAGAGCGACTCGAGCCGGTCCAGGGCGATCACCTCGGTGGGCACCGGCCGCGACTCCGCGGGGTCGAGGCGTCCCGTGCGCTCCGCGATGAGGTCTGCCAGGTGCTGGTCCCACGCCGCGAACGTCTGCTGGTCCCGCTCGGTCGGCTCCGGCACGGCGAGGACCTCGAGCAGGTGGTGGTGGCCGCGCGCCCGCGCCAGGTCGACCGCTCGGGCGCCGTCGGCCGTTCGGAGCGAGCGCCACGCGCCGAGCCGGATCAGGTTTTCGGCGACCTCGGCCGGCGCGCCGAGCCACGCCGCCTGATGCAGCGGGGTGAACCAAGACGTCCCGCCGAACCGCCACTGGTTGGCGTTCTGCGCCTGCCCCGACTCGAGGAGGTCGGTCACCACTTCCCAGCGGCCCGCCTTCGCGGCGTCCGCAAGGCGGTGGGACGCCTCGACGATGTTCTCGTTCATCACCTCAGGATCGAGGATGCCAGGCCATTCTGCGCTCATGAGCGGTCCTCGCTGATCTCATCGGGGGTGGTCGTCCTCGGGTGATCGTACGGAGAGCAGAACGGTGTGCGGCAGATCTGCTCAGCCCGGAAAGCATCCCCGGTGCGCAACGAGGCGAGAGCGCGCAGATCTCCGCCAAGCTGCCCCTCAAGGGCACCTATCGGAAGATCTACGCGGTCGTGGTCTTCGTCGCCCAGCGGCTCGAGCTCAGTCTCAGAGAGGGTCCGCGATGGCGAGGGTAGCCGGATCGTCGTCCGTGTGGGTGCAAGCTTTCAGAGAGCACACGTTCGGGAGCCGCGGGTGTAGATAGCGCTACCCAACTGGATCTACAACGCCCGGCCTGATCGCTGTAAGAGATCATGCGACGGCTCGTCTCACGAGGAGCGCAGCACGGCATTCGCGATGAGCAGATCAAGTCGCCTCACGTCGATCTGCTTGCCGACGCTGATCTTGATCTGGCCAGCGCGGGTCCACAGCTCTATCTCCGCGTTGAGGTCCAGGGTCCCGGCGTTCTCGGAAGACCACATGTTGATCGAGGAGTAGGGCAGCGAGTAGATCTCGACCTTCTTGCCGCGGAGGCCCTGGGCATCACGGACGATCAACCTCTGCGTGGTGAAGACCGCAGAGTCGCGGAACGTCTTGTACGCGGCGATCGCACGCTCCTCGGGCACGAGAAGAGCGATCACATCCTGCGGGATGGGGCACTCCTCCACGAAAGTCCATGCCGTGATCGCCGAGACCGATGTATCCATCTGTGTGTTCACTCCTCGAGGGAAGGGGCCGACCAGTGCGGGACGGCACGGAGCGGCAGGTCAACGCGACCATACCCACAGGCTACGACAATTTTGACGGCCCGCGGTCCTGCAGCTGCCAGCTCTCCCTGCGATGCGCGAGCGATCCCGGGATCCGAGCTCCTCGCCTCCCTCACGGTGCTCGATCCGGTGTTCGGCTTCGGCAGGCCGTGGGCCGAGATCCTGCAGTGAGGCCTCCCCGCGTCGCTTCCGTTCCTGCCAGGCGCTGGTGTCGACGGCTGAGGTGAGGATGCGGCCGGGCATATCTCATTCCCTGTCGGTGGAGGTCCACGATCAACTGGATCGGGACCTGCTGACGTTCTTCCGGGCGCTCGAGTGGCCGCCTTCAGGCAGAGGATGGGCCGTCAGGAAGGGACGCGCCGTGCTCGGGTTCGGGCGAGGAGCAGTCAATCCCCGAGTGAGCCGCGGCGAGGCAGGCCGGGCGAGGCAAGAGGCGTGCCATAGTTCGCGACGGGATCGTCAGCCGGCGTCGGCCTCTGTGTCCTGCTGGGTGCCGGTATCCCGCGCCCCGCTCGCCCTCTGCTGGGGGCTCGAATCGCCCTGCGCTGACCCATCAGCGCCGGTGTCTGCGGTCGCGCCGCTCCCCTGCGGAGCGGAATCGCCGTTCTGCTCGGCCGGGGCCTGCGTCTCCTGTGGGTCCTCACCCTCGTCCGGTGTGGGCTGGTCCTCCTGCTGCGTGTCCGTGTCGTCGGTGGTGCTGTCCGGCTGTTCGGTCCCGGGAGAGCCGTCCCCCTGCTGCTCCGTGTCGGTGCCGCCCTGCTGGTCACGGTCGGTCATCGAGGAGTCATCGCGCGGCGCCACCGCATCGTTCCCGGTGACGGACCGCTGGATCTGCCCCGTGCCCGGGGAGAGCTCCGTGCCAATCACGCGCTGGATGCCGAAGACGGCGATAATCCCGATCAAAGCGATCACCGCAGATAGGAGAGCAATCTTCACGATCCTGCGTCGACGCGAAGGCACGCCGCCGGGAGCTCCCTCCGCCGGGTTGATACCGAGCCCGAGAGCGGCGGCGTCACGCTCGCGATCCATGGCTCGCGAGCCGGTTCGCGAGGAATGGACGCTCCGGGAACTCGCGGACGCCGAGCGCTTCGGACCCTTGGCTGCGACTTTCTTCAGCGTCAGCCGACTGCGGTTGACGAAATCGGTATAGAGCGCGAGCGCTGTCGCCGAGACCACGGAGGTGAGTGCGGCGCCGATGACGGTACCGGCGATCCCCAGCTGACCGCCGATGACGGTCGCGGTGGCGGCCGCCGCACCGCTGGCCACGAGCCCCGTGGGAGAGAGCTTCTTGACCTGCAGATCCAGCTCCTCGCCACATGGATCACCGGGGGCCTGGCGCTCCGGGCCCCCGGGCGCAGCAGGAGGTCGGGCGGGGCGATGTGCAGAGGGTGCCAGGAAGCCCATCCTGTTCAGAAGTGTCCGAGTTCCCCTGGACCTTCCTCAGAACCAGCTGGGAGAACGAAGATCTCCTTCCTGACCTGCGGTGGTGGTCGAGAAGGGAAGCGCCACAGCAGCGCTGCCGGTCTCTTCGCTCGCCGTGCCGCGTGGCCTGCCGCACTCCGTCGGCTGGGCAGAGATCGACGCATGCCACTACGCCCGTCACGAGCCGCGCGCTCGAGGTTGTCCGCCCCGCTCGGAGCGACGTTGGT
>NZ_JBQSWK010000037.1:0-31173 GCF_052377065.1 Brachybacterium sp. AOP42-C2-15 | reverse complement strand
GCCGTGCAGTCTCCGCCGGGCATTGCCCGGCCCTCGCTCCCGTGCCAACCTTGTCCCATGTGCCGCAACATCAGGCCCCTCCACAACTTCGCGCCCGAGGCCACCTCCCAGGAGGTGCACGATGCCGCGCTGCAGTACGTGCGCAAGGTCAGCGGGATGACCAAGCCGTCTCAGGCGAACACCGAGGCATTCGAGCGAGCGGTCGCCGAGATCGCGCATGCCACCGAGCATCTGCTGGCTGAGCTGGTGACCGCCGCCCCGCCGAAGGACCGCGAGGAGGAGCGGGAGAAGGCCCGGGCCCGGAATGCCAAGCGGTTCCCGCAGAGCTCCGTGCAGACCACCCCGCAGCCCGCCGCATCCTGAGGCGGGCGGCCGCCGGGCCGTCGGCTCCCACCGCGGGTCACTGCCCCTCGAACCCCGGCGCCCGCTTCTCCAAGAACGCCGCAGCACCTTCGGCCTTGTCCTGCGTCGTGTAGAGCAGCGTCTGCGCGAGCTGCTCCAGCAGCAGTCCCGTCCGCTGATCCGCGTCCGCTCCCGGACCGACGACCAGCTTCGCGAGTCGGATCGCGAGCGGGCCCTTGGCGAGGATGCTCGCCATGATCTCCGCGGCCGTGGGCAGCAGTTCCGCGGCGGGCACCACCGTGGTGACCAGGCCGTAGTGCTCCGCCTGCTCGGCGGTCAGGGCTCGGCCGGTGAGGATCATCTCGAGCGCTCGGCCGACGCCCACCAGACGGGAGAGCCGCTGGGTGCCGCCGGCGCCGGGCAGCACCCCGAGCCCCACCTCGGGCAGGCCCATGCTCGCGTTCTCCGCGGCGATGCGGATGTCACAGCTCATCGCGAGCTCCAGGCCGCCGCCCATCGCGACACCGTTCAGGGCGGCGATCGTGGGCTTCGGGAAGTCCTGGATCCGGTCGAAGAGCTTCTGCATCGTGGCAGCCAGCCCGTCGACGGTCTTCCAGGCGGCGAGCTCGGAGATGTCCGCCCCGGCGGCGAAGGCCTTCGGGCCGCTGCCGGTGATGATCACCCCGCGCACGGCGTCGTCGGCCGCCCAGGCATCCAGCGCCTGGGCGATCTCTGCCTGCATGGTCGCGGTGAGGGCGTTGCGCTGCTCCGGGCGGTGGAGCGTGATCGTCCCGATCGGGCCTGTCACCTCGGCGCGGATCGTCTCGAAGGTGCGGGGCTGCTGCTCGGTCATGCTCGCCTGCTCTCTGCGTCGGTGGTGAGATCGCGGGGTGGGCTCAGGCCATGGTGAGCCCGCCGGAGACGGACAGGGTCTGACCGGTGATGTAGCCGGAGGCGGGGGAGGCGAGGAAGGCGACGGCGTTCGCGAGATCCTCCGGCTGAGCGAGACGGCGCAGCGGGATCGCCCGCTCGAGCGATGCACGCAGTGTCGGGCTGTCCTCGGAGATCGAGGCGAACAGCGGGGTGTCCGCCGGGCCGGGGCACACCACGTTCGCGGTGATGCCGGCGCGAGCGCTCTCGCGGGCGAGCGTCTTGGTGAACGCGACGATCCCGCCCTTGCAGGCCGAGTACACGGCTTCGCCGCTCGAACCCACCCGGGCGGCGTCGGACGCGATGTTCACGACGGTGCCGTGGCCCTGCTCCGTCATCACTCGCACCACCGACTGGCAGCAGTGCAGGGTGCCGTAGAGGTTGATGCCGATGATGCGATCCCAGAGCGCGGGATCCTGCTCGAGGAACGGGCCGACCTTGTCCCAGCCGGCGTTGTTGACCAGCACGTCGATCCGGCCGAAGCGTTCTATGACCTGGGTGGTCATCGCATCCACGCTCACGCGGTCGGAGATGTCGACCGGGACGGCGAGGGTGTCGCCGCCGAGCTCTGCGGCGACGCGCCGGGCTGCGGTCTCGTCGAGATCGGCGACGACCACGATGGCCCCGTCGGCCGTGAGCCGGGTCGCGATCCCCTTGCCGATGCCGCTCGCGGCGCCGGTGACGATGCAGATCCGCCCGGTGAGGTCCTGGTCGTTGGTGGCGGGAGCTGGGGGCTGTGTCATGACGATTCTCCTCGGGTCAGGGGTGCGTTCATGGGGCGAGCTCGCGGTCCACGCTGTGGCGGGCGATGACGAGCTTCATGATCTGGGCGGTGCCGTCACCGATCTGGAGCCCGAGCACGTCGCGGAGGCGCTGCTCGATCGGCCGGTCGGTCAGGTAGCCGTACTGGCCATGGCTGAGCAGGCACTGGTGGATGACGTCGTAGGCCGTCTTCGGCGCCCACCACTTGCACATCGCGGCCTCTTTCGTGTGCGGCAGTCCGGAGTCCTTCAGCCAGAGGGTCTTCTGACAGAGCAGCCGGGCGGCCTCCAGCAGGGTCTCCGCCTCGGCCAGCGGGAACGCCACCCCCTGGAAGGAGCTCAGCGGACGGTCGAAGGCCATGCGCCCGCTGGTGTACTCCCAGGTCTCCTCGAGGGTGACCTGGGCGGCGCCGATCACCTGCAGGCCGATCAGAGCGCGGGAGAAGTCGAACCCCTGCATGACCTGGGTGAACCCCGTGCCCAGCTCTCCCAGCAGGTTCTCCTCGGGGATCCAGGTGTCGGTGAACTCCACCAGCCCGCGGCCCACGGCTCTGGTCCCCATGTCGGGGGCGACGCGGCGCTCGGTCCCGCCGCGGTCCAGCTCCACCAGGAAGGCGCTGATGCCACGGCCGCGGCGTCCCTCCTCGGTCCGAGCGAAGACCACGGCGGCGCTCGCGTGCATCGCGAAGGACATGGATTTGGTGCCGCTGAGCACCCAGCCGTCGGCCTGGGGCCTGGCGGTCATGGAGGGGTTTCCGGCATCGGATCCGGCGCCCGGTTCCGAGAGTCCGATCGCCACGATGTCCTCGCCGCTGGTGATCCGGGGAACCCACCGTGCTGCGACCTCCCTGCGTGCGGTGCGCGCCAGGATCTGGCCGACGAGGGAGCCGATGACCTGGACGTAGGCGACGGTGAGGTCGCCCCGCGCGATCTGTTCGGTGAGCATTCCGGTGGTGAGCGCGCGCTCGCTGCGGCCGCCGAGCGCCGTCGGGAGCTCCGGGGCGATCAGCCCGCGTGCCCCCATGAGCAGGCGCAGCTCCGGCTCGATGATCTGGTTCTTCTCTCGCTGGGGGTAGTCGGGGGCGATCTGAGCGGCGACCTCGGCGGCCGCGTCGATATAGCCCTGCATCGCGTCGTCGATGACGAAATCCATGAGGCCTCCTGGGGCTTCGGGCTGGAGTGAAAGGAGCGGTGAGCTACGTGAGGTCGCCGAGCAGGTCGGGGTAGTGGCTGCGATGTTCGGGGCGGATCGCGGTGGAGAGGAGGAGGGCGGTCTGGGTGCGGAGGAACTCCTCGAACGTCATCCGCGGTGCGAAGTACCAGTGCTTCAGCGCCCAGGAGTGGGCCACTGTGAGCAGGTCATAGGAGTACAGCTCGGCGTGGACGGGGCGGAGCAGCCCCTGCCCGATGGCGGCGTCCACGGCGCTGCGCAGGGGTTCGACAGTGCGGATCTCCAGCTCCTTGACGACCGCCCGCCCTGCCTCATCCAGGGTGTTCGACTCGCGATAGGTGAGCATCACCGCCTGGCGGTTCTCCCGGATGACGGTGCAGTAGGCGGCGAAGGCGCCGGCGATCTGGCGGACCGGATCGTCTTCGGGTTTCAGTGCCTCCGAGAGGAGCCGCCCCATCTCGTCGAGCACCCCTTCGGTGACGGCCTGCACGAGCTCCTGCTTGTTCGCGAAGTACCGGTAGATCAGGCCGACGGAGACGCCGGCCGCGGCGGCGATCGACTGCATCGAGACCGCCTGCGAGCCGCTCCGCTCCATCAGCGGGACGGCCGCGTGCAGGATCTGCCGTCGGCGCGCATCGGACCTGGCGGCGCGGGCGGCCTCCTCCGGAGCGATCGCTGTGTCAGCGCGGAGCATGACCTCCCCTTCGGTGGGTGAGCGAGCTGGGTGAACATCATTCATCAGAAATGAATGGTGATTCACTGACGAGTCTGGCGCGGTCGGGGCGGCACGTCAAGGGGTGGGGATGGCTGACTCGAGTGCGGGGGTCTGCTGCTGCTCGTGGAGCGCACCGGGAGGGATGTGCACGTTGTTGCGTCTTTTTCAGAGTCGGCGTTGAGGAATTGTGGGCTGCGGGATGTGGTCAGATTCCGATATTTCTGAGTGGTGGGCAGATGTGGGCCTGGCCATGGCTGTTGGTTGTCACCGTTCCTCCACAGCGCCTGGTTGTCCACATTCTTATCCACAGCGTTAGGGGGCCCGCCAGAGTTATCCACAGGGATGGAGGGGTGCTGGTTCTGCGATTCGAACCTCCGTACGATCGAGGCATGGACGCGAAGATGCCGAACGACGATGGGGACAGCCCCGGTGGGGCCGAGCCCCGCCATGGTGCTGCCTCGCCGTCAGCGGACGTCCTGAGCTCCGTCGCCACCCAGTACGCAGATATCGATGCGAGTGGACCCGCGCGGGTACTGCTGGCGCAGGTGCTCGCCGCGACGCTCGTGGCCTTCACCGATACCCGCGCGGTTCGCGATCCGCTGCCAGAGACGGCACCCGGCTCCCCGGAGGAAGCACTGGCCGTCCTCGCGGGGCTCGACCATCTGCGCGCCTCTCTCGCCGCGGTGGATGCCACCTGGCAGGTCGCCGCGGAGCAGCGGATCCGCGCGGCCGATCAGGGCCGCGGGATCCCTGCGTCGAAGCAGGGCAAGGGGGCGAACCAGGAACTCGGCCTGGCACGTCGGGTCTCGCCGGCCGCCTCGGCCTTCTCGCTCGCCTCGGCGCGGCGTCTCACCCAGCACATGCCCGGCATGGTCGACAGCCTGTGGGAGGGCTCCGTCGCCGAGCAGCAAGCCTCCGTGGTGGCAGCCGCTCTCGCGGGGGCGAGCCCCGACACCTGTGCACGGATCGACGAGATGATCCAGGAGAACCCCCATCTCTTGGAGGGGAAGGGCAAGAAGCGCCTCCGCTCAGACATCGACAAGCTGATCCAGAAGCTCGAGCCCGAAACTTCCCGTGCACGTGCGGAGCGCGCTGCCCGGGCCCGGCACGTGACGATGACTCCGCTGGCAGATGGGATGGCGCGCGTGACGGCCGTGCTGCGCGGGATCGACGCCGCTGGCATGATGCGTGCGCTCGCCGCCAAGGCCAGGTCCTTGAAAGCTGCGGGGGATCGGACCCCGACCCCGGCCCTTGAGGCAGATCTGATGGTCGACGTCATCCTCCACCCGCACCCGCACCCGCACCCGCACCTGCACCCGACTGAGTTGCAAGAGCGGAGTTCCTCCGACTCCCAGGAGCGAACTTCCGAAGAGTCTCCGGATCACGGCGACGCCCAGTCTCCGGCACCGACGACCTCGGCACCCCGCCAGCCTCGCCCGACCCCGAATCTCGACATCGGAATCGTCATCACCGATACCGCTCTGCTGGGCCGTGATGGAGATGCCGAATGCGCACAGCTCGAGGGATACGGGACGATCCCTGCCCACATCGTGTCCGACACTCTGTTGGGCAGGCCTCCTGGCCAGGTGCAACCAGCCGCTGAACTCCACCCCGACGACGAGGTCTCCGCGGTGTTCCGCCGTCTCTACACCAGCCCCCGCACAGGCGAGCTGGTCGCGATGGAGTCCCAGGCGAGAGCATTCCCTGCAGGCCTTGCGAGGATGATTCGATGGCGGGACACGACCTGCCGTACGCCCTGGTGCAACGCTGTGATCCGCCAGAGCGACCACGTCATCCCGTATCACCGCGGCGGGCCCACCAGCTTTGCGAACGGCCAAGGCCTGTGTGTGCGCTGCAACCTGCTCAAGGAGCTCGGGCTGTGGGTGCTCACGGCTGTCACGTCAGTGGAAGGTGACGATATCGGGGACGTGGATGGCCGCGTCGCGACGACAGCGATCACGCCGAATCCCGTCACACCGAGCCGTGTCGAACCGAACCCTGCCGAGCCCATCCGTGTCAGGCCGAGTCCCGTCGAACCGAGCCCTGCCGAGCCCATCCGTGTCAGGCCGAGTCCCGTCGAACCGAGCCCTGCCGAGTCGAGCCCGAGGCCGCAGGCAGCACCGCGAACGCGGGGGACGGCGGCATCGCAGCGAGAGAACTCTTGGCCCTCGCAGTCACCGCCGGCCGCCTGGATCTGGACCAGTCCACATGGCGCACAGGGCATCTCTCCGACACCGCCGCTGGTGGCCCCGCATACATCGACGGCTGAGGACAGACCCTCCGATGAGGGCGGCTCGGACCAGCCGAAGGGCCAGGCGGCAGACCCACCTGATGCGCCCGGGCCCGCATCTCCGGCGTGAGCGCGGGACGCTTGCACGTCGTCCGGCCACGTCCCGGTGTCGCCTACTCGCCGACGCTCACCACTCCCAGCTCATAGGCCCGGATGACAGCCTGGACGCGGCTGGGCACATCGAGCTTGAGAAGGATCCGGCCGAAGTGTGCTTTGACCGTGGACTCGCTCAGGTGCAGCGTCTGGGCGATCTCCGAATTGGTGAGACCTCGACCCACCAGGAGGAACACCTCACGCTCGCGCTCGGACAGCAGCGAGAGCTGGTCCTCCACCTCACGGCTCGTCGGCCCGGGAAGATGCGGCACCGCGAGCTCGATCAGCTTTGCCGTCACCCGCGGTGAGATCACCGCATCGCCGGTCTGCACCGTGCGCACTGCGGCCACCAGCTCGTCGGGCCGGGTGTTCTTCAACAGGAACCCGGCTGCGCCTGCCTGCAATGCCCCGAAGGCGAACTCGTCGCGATCGTAGGTGGTCAGCACCAGCACTCGGACGTCCGGCACCGCGACCGAGAGCTGCTTCGTGGCCTCGATGCCGTCCATCCCGGGCATGCGCACATCCATCAGCACCACATCGGGCAGGAGCTGGCGGGCCGTGCGCACGGCTTCCATGCCGTCGGACGCCTCGCCCACGACCTCGATATCGGGTTGGGCATCGAGCACCAGGCGCAGCCCGTACCGGATGAGCTCCTGGTCATCGACCAGCAGCACACGGATGCTCGCAGCCGCATCGGCCGGGCCAGCCACGCCAGCCACGCCAGCCACGTCAGCTGCCGCAGCCGCGTCAGCAGGGTCGGCTCCGTCTGCCATGGCAGTCTCCTCGCTCATCGGTTCTCGGCGGGCAGACGCACCGCCACCCGCCACCCGCCGCCGGCGCGAGGGCCGGCTGTGACGTGCCCATCGTAGAAGGCGGCCCGTTCCCGGATGCCGACCAGGCCGCGTCCCGGATCGGTGGCGGGAAGAGCCGGCGCCGAGGTGTCCTCGACCAGGATCGTCACCTCGTCCGCCCCGATCAGGATCCGCACCAGCACGCCCCGCACCTCGCGCGCGTGACGCAGTACATTGGTGAGCGATTCCTGCACGATCCGGTAGATCGTCAGGCCGATGACCGCGCCCGGATCCAGCTCCCCGCGGCACTCCAGCCGTACCGGCAGGCCCGCCGCCCGGAACTCCTCCACCAGTGCGGGAAGCTCCTCGACCCCGAGGGTTGCCGGCAGCGAGGATTGCCCAGAACCCTCCAGACCGCGCACCGGTCCGAGCAGCCGGCGCACCTCGCCGAGGGTGCGACGCCCGGTCTCGGCAACTCGACCGATCGCCCGCTGCGACTCCTCAGGGTGCTGCGAGGCGGAGGCCTCAGCGCCGTCGGCCAGGGCGATCATCACCGACAGGGAGTGCGCGATGACGTCGTGCATCTCGCGGGCGATGCGCTCCCGTTCCAGGGCCGCGGCGATGCTCGCCTGCTGGTCACGCTCACGCTTCATCTGCTCGGCGCGCTCGACCAGCGCGGCGATGTGCCGCCGGCGGTGCCCGATGTTGATCCCCAGCAGGGCTGTGATCAGCGTGAAGGCGAGGAAGAGGAGCGTGAGGCTGAACCAGTCCAGCGGCCAATCCTCGACCGCGGCCCGCGGGGCCAGGCCCAGCAGCGGCGGACCGAGCCGTGTGCGCAGGGCGAGCACCAGTGCGGCGATCACCGCGACCACGGACGTGAGGCCGAAGCATGCCCACGCTTGACGGGCGCTGCGGGTCACCCCGGCGCGATACAGCGCAGGCAGCACCAGGAATGCTTCGGCCATGCTGCCCACCGCGGCCGTGAGCGGCAGCAGCACGAGCATCGCCGTGAACGCCGCGCCGGGATGCCGGGGCCGGACCAGCACGGTGGTGACCCCGGCCAGTCCCAGCAGCATGATCGCCCACGCCGGCGCGCGCAGAGACGACTCGAGGGAGAGGAACCCCAGCGCGATCGCGAGCAGCAGGTAGGCCGGCAGGATCACGACGTCGGTCCGGCCCCACCGCACCCCAGGGGTGGGGAGGAGCCGGTCCGCGTCTGGAGGGGTGCTCATGCGTCGCGATTCTGCAGGGCGATCGCTCCCGCCGCCAGCGCGAGCACCACCCAGATCGAGACGATCAGCCAGCCCGCAGCGGTGCTGATGTGCCCGTTCCAGATGTCGAGCAACGGACCGCCGGGGGTCTCGACCCGCGCCATGGTGTCTCCGGCATTGCCGAGCAGGGTCACCCGGGCGACGCGCGAGAGCAGGCTGTAGGGGAGCGCGGAGGCGAGGATCGGACCCAGCAGGGTCGCAGCGAAGATGAGGATCGCGCCGACGGTGGTCGAGCGCACCAGCATCCCGATGCCCACGCCGACCACCGCGCACATGCCGAGATAGGCCGCGGCACCGAGCAGCGCCACCAGCACCCCCTGGCCGTTGAGCGGAGCCTCCAGGCCGTGCTTCACATAGAAGGGGTAGGTCGCGGCCCACGCCCCGAACACGGTGACCAGCGCAGTGGCGGTCACGGCGATGAACTGCACGGACGCCTTCGCCCACAGCACGCGCAGCCGCGTCGGCGCCGCCATCAGGGTGGTCTGGATCGAGCCGGAGGAGTACTCCGCGCCGACGGACATGACCCCGAGAATCCCGGCGATGATCTGGCCGAGCACCACCATCGGGATGGTCACGTCCCCGATCGTCCGCTCGAGCGATGGGACCGACGGGACCCCGGAGGATTCCAGGGTGGCGCCGAGGAACAGGCTGCCGCCGAGGCCGACGGCGAAGATCCCGATAAGTGCCAGGACGGCCGAGGGCAGGCTGAGCAGCTTGATCCATTCCGAGCGCAGGGCGTCGCCGAAGGAGGGCCGACGGGTAAGGGCGGCGCCGCGCTGAAGTGTGCTGGTCAGAGGGTCGAAGGTGGTCATCGCGTCGTTCCATTCGCTGCGGTGGTCACCGCACGGTACTCGGCGGAATCCGCCGTGAGGGACAGGTAGGCCTCTTCGAGGGAACCCTCGAGGGTGGTGAGCTCGAACAGGACCACGCCCGCGGTGGCGGCGATGCCGGCCACCTGTTCAGCGGTCAGCCCTGAGATCTCGACGGCGCCGTCGGCCGTGTGCGAGACGGCGACTCCAGCAGAGACCTCAGAGGATCTCACCGCGGCGGTCAGCTCCGGCCCGTCATGGGAGCGGGCCCGGACCAGGGTGCGGGTGGCGCCGGAGATGACCTCGCGCATCGGCCCGTCGGCGAGGATCCTGCCGCGCCCGATGACGATGAGGTGATCGGCGGTCTGGGTCATCTCGCTCATCAGGTGCGAGGAGAGCATCACCGTGCGTCCCTCGGCGGCGAGCTGACGCAGCAGCGCGCGGATCCAGAGGATCCCCTCGGGGTCCAGACCGTTGACCGGCTCGTCGAGGATGACCGTCTGCGGGTCGCCGAGCAGCGCTGCCGCGATGCCCAGGCGCTGCCCCATCCCGAGCGAGAATCCGCCGACGCGCTTGTGCGCCACGGACTCGAGTCCGGCCAGCCCGATCACCTCGTGCACCCGGGCGGTGGGGATGCGGTGGGTGGCGGCCAGGGCGAGCAGGTGCTTGTATGCGCTGCGGCCGCGATGCGCGGCGCGGGCATCCAGCAGCGCTCCCACCTCGTGCAGCGGCGCGGCGAGGTCGCGGTAGGCCGTGCCGTTGACCGTCGCCGTGCCGCTGGTGGGGCGGTCCAACCCCATGATCATCCGCATCGTCGTCGACTTCCCGGCACCATTGGGGCCGAGGAAGCCGGTCACCGTTCCGGGTGCGATGGTGAAGTCGATCCCGTCGACCGCCACCTTCTTGCCGTACTGCTTCGTGAGGGCGTGAACCCGGATCATGTGAGCACCTTTCGTCCTGGCCGACGCTACGGGCGCTCGCGCATCCCGCACATCGGCCTGCGGTGCGGACTTCCGGCACTGACCAGTACCGGGGTACACATGCTCAGCGGGCGCGCCGCCTCCCTGCGGGAGCCCGCGAGCATCGTCTGAGGATCGGCCTGCTCAGCAGGGAGCGGGGACCTCGGCCATGTGCGGCACCTCTGCTGCGGCCCGCGTCTGCTGGCGGCGGTGCACCGCGTACGACCAGCCGGCGATCCCCAGGCCCAGCACGGCCAGCACCACGCCGGTCCACGCCGGAGCGAGCAGGCCCCAGCCGGCGGCGAGCACGCCCGCGCCGAGCGCAGCGCCGAGGGAGTTGCCGATGTTCAGCGCCGAGTGGTGCAGGGCAGCGGCCAGCGACGGGGCGTCCGGGGAGGCGTCCAGCAGGAACAGCTGCAGCGAGGGGCCCATCATCTGGGAGGTCACGGCGATGGCGAGCAGGAGGAGGATCCCGGCGATCGCGTTCTGGGCGACCAGGCCGAACACGGCGAGGCTGATCGCCATGCCGGTCAGGCCGAAGAAGATGGTGCCGTAGATGCTGCGGTCAGCAAGACGCCCTGCGAGCAGGTTCCCGAGCGTCATGCCGAGACCGAAGACGAACAGCGCGAGCGGCACGGCGCGCTCGCCGAGGCCCATCACGCCGGGGACGATCTCGCCGATGTAGCTGTACACCGCGAACATGCCGCCGAAGCCGATCGAGCCGATGCCGAGAGCGAACCACACCTGGGCGCGGCGGAGCGCACCGAGCTCCCCGCGGATCGAGCTGGTCGAGCCGGCGCCCTCAGGTTCGGGCACCAGGCGCCAGATGGCCAGTGTGGTCGCCGCGGCGATCACCACCACGATCACGTACGCCGAACGCCAGCCCACGATCTGGCCGAGCGCCGTCGAAGCCGGCACCCCGATCATGGTCGCGATCGTCAGCCCCAGCATCACCAGAGACACCGACCGGGCACGGCGGCCGGGAGGGGAGAGACGGGAGGCGACCAGCGAGGCGACTCCGAAATAGGCGCCGTGGGGGAGCCCGGCGACGAAGCGGGCGACCGCCAGCGTCGTGAAGTCCGGGGCCATCGCCGAGAGCAGGTTCCCGAGCCCGATCAGGCCGATCAGCAGCACCAGCAGTCGCGCACGCGGGATCCGCACCGCCGCGATCGTCACCAGCGGCGCACCGACCACCACTCCGAGCGCGTACAGGGTGATGAGCATGCCGGCCTGCGGGATGGACACCTCGAGGTCACGGGCGATCTGGGGCAGCAGTCCCATGCTCGCGAACTCGGTGGTACCGATCGCGAAGGCCCCCAGCGACATCGCCAGGATCACCAGGCGCAGCCGCCCGGGGGACAGCGGAGGGGTGGGAGACGAGGTCATGACAGCTCCAGCGCGGGGGTCGGGTGAGACTCGCTGCCGACGCTGGAAGCGGGAAGTACCCCACAATCGTAGTGGCGGAGGTGGGGTCGAGGCCAGGGAAGGTGAGCGACGCAGGCATGGGGTGCCCGTCGGCCGCAGCCTGGCCCTGCGAGCTTTCCTGGCCCCTGGACCTGAATCGTTCTGCACTGGCAGGCTGGCGAGGAGTGGCGCGAGCGCGTGCTCATGCGCCCCGGTGGACAGGAGGGGCCCCGATGACGGCGATCCCCAGGACCATGCAGGCCATGCGATTGATGGGCCACGGCGGCCTGGACCAGCTGGTCCACACCCGCGAAGCGCGGACCCCTGTCCCGGCGCCGGGGGAGGTCCTGATCGACGTCCATGCCTGCGGGATGAACAACACCGACCTCTGGGTGCGCGAGGGTGCCTACGGCAGCGACACCGACCCGTCGGCGGTGTCCTCCTGGCGACGCGGCCGCCCCACGCTCGATTTCCCCCGCATCCAGGGCGCGGACATCGTGGGCCGCATCGCCGCCGTCGGCGGGGGGATCCCCGCCCGGCGGATCGGCCAGCGGGTGATGGTCGACTTCAGCCTCTACCACCGCCCCGAAGGTGATGGCTCCCTGGCCGACATCGACTACATCGGCCACGGCCGCGACGGCGGCTACGCCGAGTACGTCGCGGTCCCCGCAGAGAATGCATACGAGATCACCGCCGAGCTCACCGATGCGGAGCTGGCGACCTTCTGCTGCGCCTATCTCACCGCCGAGCAGATGCTCGACCGGGCCCGCCTGGCCGAGGGGGAGCGGATCCTCATCACCGGGGCCTCGGGCGGAGTCGGCTCCGCGCTGCTCCAGCTCGCCCGGGTGCGCGGGGCGATCCCCTATGCGGTCACCAGCGCCGGCAAGGAGCAGGCGCTGCGCGAGATCGGCGCCGAGGACGTGGTCCTGCGGGAGGCCGAGGACCTGGTCTCCGAGGTCGCCCGCGTGGCCGACGGGCCGATCGATGTGGTCGCCGATCTGGTCGCCGGGCCCCTGTTCAACGACCTGCTGCGGATCCTCCGCCCCGAGGGTCGGTATACGACCGCCGGCGCGATCGGCGGGCCCGTGGTGCAGCTGGACCTGCGCACCGTCTACCTCAAGCATCTCGAGCTGCACGGCTCCTCGCAGGGCACCCGCACCGCATTCCGTCGGCTCGTCGGCTATATCGAGACCGGGCAGATCCGGCCGCTGCTGGATCGCACCTTCCGCCTCTCTGCGCTGCACGAGGCCCAGCGCGCCTTCCAGGCCAAGTCCTATGTCGGCAAGCTGGTGGTGGTCCCGGATCGCCACTGGGGCACGGTCGGAGCGCCCCATGCGCCGTGAACGCAGCATCACGCTGATCGATACCCAGTCCGGCGGAGACGTGAGCCGTGTGGTCACCGCCGGAATCCGGGCGCTACCCGGGGCGAGCGTGCGCGAGCAGGCCCGCTACCTGCAGCGCGAGGGTGACGGGCTGCGCCGGCTGCTGCTCTCGGAGCCCTACGGCGACCCTGCGATGTCGGTGGACCTGATCGTCCCGCCACACCATCCCGAGGCCCAGGCCGGCTACATCATCATGGAGGCGATGGGCTACCCCCTGTACTCCGGTTCCAACACGATCTGCGTCGCGACCGCCCTGCTCGAGAGCGGGATGATCGAGATGACGGGCGCGGAGCAGCGGATCACCCTCGAGTCCCCAGCGGGCCTCGCCCACATCACCGCCCGCATGGCCGACGGGCGGGTCGAGTCGATCACGACTCGGGGCGAGCCCGCCTTCGTCGCTGAACGGGGGCTCTCGGTCGAGGTCCCCGAGTACGGGCCGGTGGGTTTCGATCTGGTCTGGAGCGGCGCCTATTACGCGATGATCTCCGCCGCCGCGCATGGCTTCGAGCTCACCGCGGACGAGCAGATCGCGCTCGCCGCCTTCGGGGACGCCTTCGTGCGCACCGCCCGGCCAGGGCTGCGCCAGGAGCATCCGTCGCTGGGGGACGTGGGGCCGCTGCCCTTCGTCCACTTCATGGGTCGGGTACGCACCCTGGAGGACGGCAGCGTCGAGTCCCGCTCGGCGACCTACGTGCATCCGGGCGTGATCTGTCGCAGCCCGACCGGCACCGGCACCTCCGCGCGACTCGCGCTGCTGGCCGGCGACGGACTCCTCTCACCGGGGGACACGCTGGAGACGATCTCCCCGCGCGGCAACCGATTCGTCGGCACCGTGCTCGGGCAGACCGACGTGGGGGACTTCCCCGCCTGGAACTCGACGACCACCGGCTCGGCGCGACTGATGGCGCGTTCGAAGCTCACCGTGGATCTGGATGATCCGCTGGTGGACGCCTCGGACCTGGAGGGGCTGCTGGGGCCGTGACCGGGTGGGTGCCGTAAGCGCCCAGCGCCTCATTCTCCGTAGTGCAGCTCCACGCGGCGGTTGGCCGCGAACGACGCGGGATCATCGGGATTCTCGGAGGCGGCCGGGTCCTGATCACCCAGCCCTTCCACCTCGAACATGAGATCGGGGCGCTTCGCGGCCAGCGCGTCAGCGACCGCCTGGGCGCGATGCTCGGAGAGCTGCTGGTTGTCGAAGTCGTAGCGGGAGCGGTCCACCGGCCGGGAATCGGTGTGGCCGCTGACCTGCACCGTCGCCCCCTCAGGGACCTCGGCGGCGAGCTCGGCGATCCGCGTGGCGGCGGGTGCTGGCAGGTCCCAGGTGTTGGAGGCGAAGAGGATGTCGGTCTCCAGCACGATCACCTGGTCCTCGGCAGGCTCGCTGCTGCCGAGCGAGGTGACCGATTCAGCAGCGTCGTACCGGGTGACCGAGTCGTCGAGCACCTGTTCGGTGATCTCGAAGCCCTGTTCGGGCGGCCCGTCCGAGATCACCTCGGCGAGGGCGTGTGGGGCGAGGAGTGCCAGGGCGAGCAGGGTCGCGGAGCCGGCGGTGAGCCGCGCGACCCGGCGGCGGGCAGTGGTGGCAGCGTTGAGGGTCATGGTCACTCCTTCCCGTCCGTGGCGGCGTCGCCGTCGGCCGACGTGTCCTGCTCGATCGGGACGTCCTCGAACTCGGGAGCTCCGGGAATGGCGACATTGATCGTCTCGATGTCATCCTCGGGCGTGGCGAAGTTCGCCCAGTACGCCTGGGTGTCGCCGGAGGCGAGCTTGTGCACCGCCTGCTTGCTGTTCCAGACCGTCTTGCCGTCCCAGGCGCCGCCGTTGCGAAGGATGTCGTAGCGCTTGAGATTCGTGCGATCGAACAGCGCCGGACCTACATTCGAGTGGTCCTCGCCCTGCAGCTCCCACAGCGAGAACGCGCCGCTCCCGCTGAACTCGGGGGTGAAGGTGAGCAGCAGCTCCATGGTCTTGCCGCGCTGGCGCAGGTGGTGAAGGCCCACGGTCATCGTCCCGTCGATCTCGTCGGTGGGCAGGGTGTAGCTGATCGTGGAGACCGCATCGCCGGGGTCGACCACCTCGCCGGCGGGCGCGTTCTCCGCCTCAGGCTGCGGGTCCTCCCCGCCGTCGTCGGAGGTGTCGGGCGCGGGCGACGCGGAGCCCTCGGGCGCGGGCTCGGTGGTGCCGTCCTCGAACTCGGCCTCCTCCGCAGCGCCGCACGCGCTGAGGGTCAACGCGGCGAGAGCGGTCAGGGCCAGTGCGGCCTGTCGACGGGTGGGCCGGACCTCGCGGGGGTGGTTCATCGTTCTTCTCCTGTGATCGAGGGCCGTCGCAGCGGCCGTCCTTGAGCTGGTGTCACCCGTACGTCGTCGCGGGGAGCGGAATGGTTGCATCCCATCCCACGAATCTTTCCGGAAGATGAACTGCGCTCACTCCGCGACCGTCACGGTGGTGCGTGCTTCGAGCTCCTGGCCGTCGGCGGTGCGGCCGCGCAGCACCACCTGGGCGGTGCCGGGTGCGGAGGCGGTGAGCACCGCCTGCTCCGCATCGACCAGGTGCGAGCCGGTCGGCAGCGACCACACCCAGGAGTCGACCCCCTCCGCCACAGCGGTGAACACCGCCTCCTCACCGACAGTCACCTCCTCGGGACCCTCGATCGCGAGGGACGCCCCGTCGGCAGCCGACGGCAGGGCATCGCCGCCACCCAGCAGCACCCCCGCGCCCAGACCGAGCAGCAGGGCCAGCGTGATCACCAGCGCCGTCAGGGCGCTGCGCCGGCGGAAGGCCGGCGCGGCCTCGGGCGCTGCGGCCTCAGCCCCGGTCTCACTCCAGCCTCCGCTCCCGGGACCCGTTCCGGGTGCGGGGTCAGCGCCTGCCGGGGCGGAGGCCGACGGGGCGAGGGCCCGCTCGACGTCGGCAAGCCAGGACCGGGCGTCGGGTTGCCGGGCGTCGGGATCCTCCGCGAGTCCCTGCTCGATGACCTCCATGAGCGCGGCGGGCAGGGCAGCATCCCGGCCCAGCCAGCGCAGCAGAGCGGACATCGCCCAGATGTCGGCGCGGATGTCGACCACGGCGGGGCTGGACTGCTCGGGAGGTCGGAACCCCTCGGTGCCGGCGGCGACGGTGAGTCCGGAGCTCACGGCGAGGTCTTTGCACATCCCCAGATCTGCGACCAGCAGCCGTTCGTCCTCGCCCAGCAGCCGGGAGCCGACTCGGCCGGTCCCCGTCCGGGCCTCGCTGACGGTGCCGCCAGTGCTGGTGAGAAGCAGGTTTCCGGGGCTGAGGTCGCGGTGGACGAGCTGGGCCCGGTGCACGGCATCCACGGCGGCGGCCAGTGGACGCGCCAGCGCCAGGACGTCCTCGCCGTTCGCCGTCCAGCCCTGTGCGCGCAGTGCCTCCACCCGGTCGCGCAGGGTTCCGCGGTCGGCATGTTCGAGCACCAGGTAGGGCTGTTGGCGGGAGGTCTGCCCGATGTCGTGGACGGTGACGACGTGCAGGCTGTCCACCCGGCGCAGGCTGCGCCCTTCGGCGATGAACCGTTCCCGGATCTCCGGGTTCAGGCTGTGGTTCTCGGCCAGGATCTTCACCACGACGGCCGCGTCCAGTCGTTCGTCGTACGCGAGATGCGCGGTGGCGAAGGAGCCGACGCCCACCACCTTCCGCAGTCGGTAGTGGCCCACCAGGTCGCCCATCAGCGGAGCCCGGGCCGGGGACGGGCCGCGAGCGCGGAGCTCTCCGTGCCGAGCCTGCCGGCGAGCATCGCACGGCCGCGACTGATCTGCGATTTCACGGTCCCGACGCTGCGACCCAGCCGCGCGGCGATGTCCTTGTACGACAGCTGGTCGAGGTCGCGGAGTTCGACGGGGATCCGGTAGAGCTCCGGCAGCTCGGCCAGCAGCTGACGTACCGTGACGCGGTCCGCGATCAGCGAGCTCATCCGAGCCGCCGGGCGATGCTGCTCGTGCAGTTCCACGGTCTCGCGCTGGCGGCGCAGGTGATCGGCCACGCGCCGGCGGACGATGGTGTGCACCCAGGTGGTCACCTTCGCACGGTGGTCATACCCGCCGATCGACTGTGCGATCGAGATCAAGGAGTCCTGGGCGACGTCTTCCACTGCGGCAGGGTCCAGAAGTGCGGCGCCGGCGAACCGTCGCACCACACCAGACCCCTCGAGGGCCTCGAGCAGCAGCTCGAGCGCCTCGGGGCGGGTGGGGGCGAGGCGCGCGAGAACCTCCAGCGCCTCATCCGTCGAGCCGGTGTCGAGGAGCTCGCTCACCAGACGTCGAGCAGAGTCGATCCTGCCGTCGTGCAGATATCGCGCCAGCTCATCGCTGCGTCGTGTCGTCCCCCCGGCCAGCGGTTCCCACTCCGTGTCCATGACTCGGAGCCTATCGCGAGACTCGCGGTGCGGTATCGAGCGGTGCGGTATCGAGCGGTGCGGTATCGGTGGGTGCGGTGTGCTGAGCGTGCGTGCCGATATGGTCAGTCCTCGCTGTATAGTCAGCACATGCTGACCAGAGCTTCCCGTCTTGACGTGATGAACCGGCTGGGCCGCGCGATGGCCGACCCCACCCGCTCCCGCATCCTGCTGTCCCTGCTCGAGGAGCCGGGCTATCCGGCCGCCCTCGCCGCGGAGCTGGACCTGACCCGCACGAATGTCTCCAACCACCTGGCCTGCCTGCGCGATTGCGGAATCGTCGTCGCCGCCCCGGAAGGCCGACGCACCCGTTACGAGATCGCCGACGCCCACCTCACCGCGACGTTGGGGGCCTTGGTCGAGACCGTGCTCGCGGTGGACGATGGAGCGCCCTGCGTCGATGAGCACTGCACGGTTCCGCTGTGCTGCGAGGCGACTGCTGTGATCGCTGGGGCGTCCGAGCCTCGCAAGACTGCCGAGGTCGGCGTGGTCTCCCGATGAGCGACGACTGCTGCGGCCCGGTCGTGACGGAGGCGCCGCCCGCGCCGGTCGTCGAGGACGCCTGCTGCGGGACCGTGGCCCCGGCCGTCCCCTCTGCCGTGCTCGAGGTCGAGCAGCCCACCCCCTGGTGGCAGGACCGCTCCTTGGCCCTCCCGCTTACCGCCGGGGTGCTGTGGGTCGCCGGCCTGCTGCTGGGCTGGGCAGGAACGGACCTCCCCGCGCTGATCGCGCACGTCCTGGCGCTCGTCGCCGGCGCCTGGACCTTCGTGCCCGGCACCCTGCGCCGACTGGTCCAGGGCCGCGGCCGCAGCCGACTCGGCGTCGGCCTGCTGATGACGATCGCGGCCCTTGGCGCGGTCCTGCTGGGTCATATCTGGGAAGCCGCCGCGCTCGCCTTCCTGTTCTCCCTGGCTGAAGCTCTCGAGGACCGCTCGATGGACCGTGCGAAGCAGGGCCTGCGCTCCCTGCTCGCCCTCATCCCCGAGACCGCTCGCGTGTCCCGACCCGCCGGTCCCGAGCTCATCCCGGCCGCTGACCTGCGCGCTGGCGACGTGCTCCTGCTCGGCGCCGGCGACCGGGTCGCGACCGACGGCGTGATCGTCGAGGGCCGCTCCTGGCTCGACACCTCCGCGATCACCGGCGAGTCGATCCCGGTCGAAGCGGGCCCCGGGGACGAGGTGCACGCCGGCTCCCTGAACGGCTCCGGCACCCTGTCTCTGCGCGCCACCTCCGACGGACGGGACAACTCGCTGACCCAGATCGTGCGCCTGGTCGATCAGGCCCACGCCGCCAAGGGAGAGCGAGCGCGCCTGGCCGACCGGATCGCTCGTCCGCTGGTGCCCGTCGTGCTCGTGGTCTCCGCACTGGTCGCCCTCGTAGGCGTCGTCGCCGGCGACCCCGCCACCTGGATCGAGCGGGCACTGGTGGTGCTGGTCGCCGCCTCGCCCTGCGCCATGGCGATCGCCGTGCCGGTCACCGTGATCTCCTCCATCGGCGCGGCCAGCAAGCTGGGCGTGGTGATCAAGTCCGGAGCCGCCGCCGAACAGCTCGGCACGATCCGCACCGTCGCGCTCGACAAGACCGGAACCCTCACCCGCAACGAACCGCAGGTGGTCGAGGTCGTTACCGCCGACGGCCGCCGCCGCGAGGAGATCCTCGCGCTCGCCGCCGCCCTGGAAGCCACCAGCTCCCACCCGCTGGCCGCCGCCGTGCTCGCCGCGGCCGAGGCCGCAGAAGGGGCCACCGCGGAGGCCACGGAGGTGCAGGAAGCTCCAGGTCACGGCCTCACCGGCCAGGTCGCCGGGCGCACGATCCGAGTGGGCAGCCCCCGCTGGATCGCCCCCGGCGACCTCGCCGCGGGCACGGAGGGGATGGCCGCGCGAGGGATGAGCCTCATCGTGGTCGAGGAGGACGGCCTGGCGATCGGGGCGCTCGGAGTGCGTGACGAGCTGCGGCCCGAGGCCGCCGAAGCAGTCGCCGCCCTGCATGCCCAGGGGATCCGCACCGTGATGCTCACCGGCGACAACCCCCTCACCGCCCGCGCGATCGCTCAGGAGGCGGGGATCGACGAAGTCCACGCCGAGCAGCTCCCCGCCGACAAGGCCGCCCACATCCGTCGGCTGTCGAAGGAGGCGCCGACGGCGATGGTGGGCGATGGCATCAACGATGCCCCCGCCCTCGCCTCTGCGACCGTGGGGATCGCGATCGGCGTGACCGGCACGGCCGCCGCCGTGGAATCGGCGGACGTCGCCTTCACCGGCACGGATCTGCGCCAGCTCCCCGCCGCGCTCGCGCACTCCCGCCGCACCCGCCGCCTGATGACCGGCAACATCGCCCTCGCCCTCGCGATCATCGTCGTGCTCTTCCCGCTCGCCCTGTTCGGGGCGCTGGGCCTGGCTGCCGTGGTGCTGATCCACGAGGTGGCCGAGGTCGTCGTCATCGCCAACGGCATGCGCGCCGCGCGCACGCGGGGCGTGACCGCATGACCATCATCGGCATCATCGGCGCAGGGAAGTGGGCGGCCAGCTGGTCCGCGCAGTGATCGCGCAGGGCCACCAGGTCGTCATCGCCGACTCCCGCGGGCCCGAGATCCTCACCGCCCTGATCGACGCTCTCGGCCCTGCTGCGCTGAGCTCAACCTCGATCACGTTTCGGTAACGACGCCGGGATCTCTCGACTTGCAATCGGTTGCATGTCAGCCTGTGCATGATCGATCTCGAGAGATGAGGAAGAACAATGGCTGTTCTGGACTGGGTGGTCATCGCCGGCTACTTCGTGGTGATGGTGGTGATCGGGCTCTATGCGAAATCGAAGATCTCCGACGCGTCGGACTTCTACGTCGCCGGGGGCAAGCTGCCCGCCTGGCTGGTCGGGATCTCCCACCACATGTCCGGCTACTCCGCTGCAGTGTTCGTCGGCTACGCCGCGCTCGCCTACACCACCGGCTTCGCCGTCTACGTCTGGTGGGCGCTGAGCATCACCGTGGCCTGCAGCATCGGTGCCTGGCTGTTCGCGCCGCGCTGGCCGCGCCTGCGCCAGCGTCTGGGCATCATCTCCCCGCTGGAGTACCTGGCCAAGCGCTTCAATGTGGCCACCGAGCAGCTGCTCGCCTGGTCCGGCGCAGCGCTGAAGGTGTTCGACGTGGCCGCCAAGTGGGTCGCGAGCGCGATCCTGCTGCAGGTCTTCGCGGGCCTGCCGATCGTGTGGGGCATCCTCGTGGTCGGCGGGGTCACCATGATCTACTCCACCATCGGTGGGATCTGGGCGGACGTCCTGACCGACCTCGGCCAGTTCATCATCCAGTTCGTCGCGGCGATCGCGATGCTCGGCATCGTGGTGGTCCAGCTCGGCGGGATCTCCTCGCTGTGGACCATGTGGGAGCGGCTGCCCGAGGGACACTCCTCGCCGTTCAACAACGACCTCACGCTCTGGTTCTTCCTCGCCTACATCATCATCTCCACCCTGTCCTACAACGGCGGCACCTGGAACCTCGCGATGCGCATGATCTCCACCGCCGACGGCGCCGCGGCTCGCCGCTCGATGATCCTCTCCGGCGTGCTCTACCTCCTCTGGCCGCTGGTGCTTTTCATCCCGATGTGGGCCGCGCCGATCTTCCTGCCGGGCTTGGCGAACCCCGAGGAGTCCTACGCCCTGATGGCGCAGCAGTTCCTGCCCGCCGGTCTGGTGGGCCTGGTGCTCGCGGGAATGTTCGCGCACACCATGGCGATGACCGCCTCGGATGCGAACGCGATCTCCTCGGTGGTGGTGCGCGACATCATCCCGGCGCTGCGCCGGGACCGCAGCTTCCTGCCCGCCAAGCGGGAGCTGTTCATGGCCCGCCTCACCACTTTTCTGTTCATCGTCCTGTCGATGGGCATAGCGCTTACGGCAGACAGCTTCGGGGGAGTGCTCGGCCTGCTCATCGCCTGGTTCGGTGCACTCGTCGGCCCCATCGCGGTGCCGATGCTGCTGGGCCTGCTGCCCGCCTTCAAACGCTCCGGCTCTGCTGCTGCGATCACCTCCTGGGCGGTGGGCCTGGTCGTCTTCGCGACCAACAAGTACCTGCTCGCCGGCCCGATCGAGTCGTTGGGCACCGCGAGCGCACAGACCATCACGGTGGCCACTCCTGTGCTCTGCTCGATCGTGGTGTTCATCGGCTACGGGCTGATCCGCCCCGCTCATAGCGCGGAGGTCGATGCGCTGGTCGACTCCTTGGGCTATGACGGACCGCTCGTGGAGAAGACCGCCGCGGCCGACGGGCAGGAGGCGGTGCGATGAACTCGCCGCGGCAACACTTCGAGCTACGCACCCACCTCGAACGCGATGTGCTCGGCTGGTGGGATCGGGAGGGGGCCGACGACCGCCTCGGCGGTGTCCGCACCTGCTTCACCAACCGCGGAGAGCCCGTCAGCCGCGAGAAGTACACCTGGTCGCAGGGCCGCTGGGCCTGGACGTGTGCGCTGGTGGCCGAGGAGATCGAAGCCGGCCGGCTGAGCGGCGACAGCGCTCTCTGGCGCCGACGCTCCCTCCAGACTGCCGACTTCCTCGTCGACCATGCCTTCCTCCCGGACGGCCGCACCAGCTTCCGACTCAGCGAACACGGCGAGCAGCTCGCGGACGAGGACGGAGAACTCGCGACCAGCGTCTTCGCCGACCTCTTCGCGGTGCTCGGTCTCGCCGGCGCTGCACGCACGGCGCCTGGGTCGGAAGCGGGCCTGACGTCGAGACCGGGGGCAGACTCAGGCACTACGGAGTCAGGCACTGCAGGGCAGGGCCGTGAGCGCTGGCTCGCACAGGCTCGCCGCACTCTGCTCGGCGCCGAGACCTCGATCCGCGCCCGGACCGCGAAGAGTGCGCCCTATCCGGTCCCCGCCGGGTTCACGGACCTCGCGGGGCCGATGACCCTCGTCCACGTCGCCGGTGAGCTGCACCGGGCGGCGCCGAGCGACGAGGTGCTCGCAGTCAGCACGGGTGCCCGGAACACCCTTCTCGGCGACGAGGGAGCGACCTCAGGCGACGAGAACCCCTTCCTCGGCACCGAGACCTGGTGGGAGTTCCGCCCTGACCATGCGCGGGACCATAACACCCTGCTGGCCCGTCACGTCACTCCCGGTCACCTGCTCGAGCTGCTGTGGATGCTGGTGCACGTCGGCGACCAGCACCCGCAGCTCGCAGTCCCAGATGCCACGCTCACCTCGCTTGCGCTGCGGGCGCTCGAGACGGGCTGGGACGCCGCCGAGGGCGGCCTGCTGCGTTACGTGGATCGGGAGGCCGGCGGCGCGCCCGTCGGCCGCCTGCTCGAAACCCCCTACGAAGCGCTCGTGCAGCGCACCTGGGACACCAAGCTCTGGTGGGTCCACGCCGAAGCGATGTACGCGACCGCCCTGCTCGCCCGCCGCACCGGCTCCCCGGAGCTCGCCCGTTGGGCGCAGCGGGTGCGTGAGTACACGCTGGGCACCTTCCCGGACCCGGCAGGCCAGGAGTGGCTCCAGAACCGCCGCCGTGACGGCAGCCCGCTGGACGAGGTGGTCGCCCTGCCCGTCAAGGACCCCATGCACATCGCCCGTTCGCTCCTGCTGCTGAACGCCCTGGAGCACGACCCCGCACCGACTGAGGAGAAGACACCGTGAGCATTGCTGAGACCGCGCTGGAGATCCACACCTACCCCACCCGCCAGGAGATGGGCGCCGCCGCCGCTGCGGCCGCCGCCCCGATCCTGCGCGAGGCGATCGCCGAACGAGGCAGCGCCCGCCTGATGCTCGCCGCCGCCCCGAGCCAGTCCGCCACCCTGCAGGCGCTCGCCGCCACGGACGATCTCGACTTCACGAAGATCGACTGCTTCCACATGGACGACTACATCGGCCTGAGGCCGGATGCCCCGCAGGGATTCGGCAACTGGCTCGCGAACGAGCTGTTCACCCTGGTCACCCCGCGCGCTTTCCATCGCATCGACGTCACCGCCGCACCGGAGGACGCCGCCGCCGCCTACCGCGAGGCGATGGGGGAGGAGCCCTTCGACGTCACGCTGTGCGGGCTCGGCGTGAACGGCCACCTCGCCTTCAACGACCCGCCCGCGGACTTCACGGACCCGCTGAGCGCGCGGGTGGTCGAGCTCGATCAGGTCTCCCGCCAGCAGCAGGTCGACGAGGGGCACTTCCCGGACCTGGACGCGGTGCCGGTCCACGCCATCACCGTCACCATTCCGCGGCTGCTGAACGCGCGCCGTATCGTCGTCTCCGTCCCCACGGCGGTCAAGCGCCAGGCCGTCCACGACACCGTGAACCAGCCGATCTCCGGTGCGCACCCCGGCACCGCGCTGCGCACCCATCCCGATGTGCACCTGTTCGTCGACGCGGAGGCCGATCCCCGATGACCCAGGAACCCACCAGTCCCGCCGGCCCCGCTGGCCCCGCCGATCCTGCCGCGCTCGCCGCGGAGTACTTCGAGACGATCACCGCGCTCATGGGCCGCATCCGCGCCGAGGAGCAGGCCGCGGTCACCGAGGCCGCCGGGCTGCTCGCGGAGCAGATCGCCGGGGACCGCCTGGTGCACGTCTACGGTCCGGGCGGGCACTCGAACCTCGCCTCGCAGGAGGTGTTCTTCCGCGCCGGCGGCCTCATGCACGTCTCCGCGATCCTCGACGAGGGCACCCTGCTCTCCAGCGGAGCGCTGCGGTCCATGGCGATCGAGCGCACCCCCGGCTACGGCCGGATCGTCATCGACGACCACCAGCTGGGCGAAGGCGACCTGCTGATCCTGGTCAACGCCTACGGGATCAACGCCGCCCTGATCGACGCCGCGCTCACCGCGAAGGAGCGCGGCTGCACCCTCATCGGCGTCTCCAGCCGGGAGCACGCCGACTCCACCGCCCCGGAGCATCCCGCCCGCCACCCTTCCAGGCAGGACCTCCACGACGTGGTGGATCTGCACATCGACACCAAGGTCCCCGTCGGGGACGCGGTGATCGAGATCGACGGCGTCGCCGAGCGCACCGGCGCCGTCTCCACCTTCGCGAGCGCCTTCGCCATGAACTGGCTGATGATGAGCACCGTCGCCGCGCTCGCCGAGCGCGGCATCGACCCGCCGATCTGGCGTTCAGGCAATGCTCCCGGCGGCGATGAGGCGAACGGCCAGTTCATCGCCCAGTTCAAGGGAAGGGTGACGTCGCTGTGAGCACCCTCGTGCGCGGACTCGACCCGGCCACCGGTCAGCTGCTCGAGGTCACGATGGACACCGTGATCACCCGCATCGACCGTCGGCCCGCGCAGCCCGGGCAGGTGCTTCCCTATCTCGCCCCGGGGTTCATCGACCTGCAGGTCAACGGCTTCGCCGGGATCGATGTGAACGGGCCGGAGGTCACCGCCGAGCGGATCGTGGAGATCACCGGGGCGCTCGCTCGGCGCGGGGTCACCACGTGGGTGCCCACCGTCATCACCGGCTCGGAGGAGGCGATCTGCCGCTCCCTGCGCGCTGTCGCCGAGGCCCGCGCCACCTCGCCCCAGCTCGCCCACGCGATCCCCTTCGCGCACGTCGAAGGCCCGTTCCTCTCGGCGCAGGACGGCCCGCGCGGGGTCCACGACGCCGCCCAGATCCGCCCGATCGACGCCGAGGAAGTCGCGCGCTGGCAGCAGGCCGGGCCTGTCGGCATCGTGACCCTCTCCCCGCACACGGACGATGCCCCCGCACAGATCACCCGGATCGCCGCGCTCGGGATCCAGGTCGCCCTCGGCCACACCCACGCCAGCGGCCCCCAGCTCATCGCCGCGGTCGACGCCGGCGCGACCCTGTCCACGCACCTGGGAAACGGGATCTTCCCGCAGCTGGCCCGCCACCCGAACCCGCTGTGGACCCAGCTCGCCGAGGACCGTCTCACCTGCGGGCTGATCGCCGATGGGCACCACCTCCCCGCGGAGACGCTCGAGGTCATGCTCCGCGCCAAGGGCATCGGCCGGGCCTTCCTGGTCTCCGACGCGACCGAGCTCGCCGGCAGACTGCCCGGCCGGTACGAGACCGCCGTGGGCGGCACGGTCGAGCTGAGCGACGACGGTCGCCTGTCCTATGTGGGCACAGAGCTGCTGGCCGGGGCAGCGTCCGACGTCGCCGCGGGCCTGCGCTTCGTGCTGCGCGCGACCAGCCTGTCCCTGCGAGAGGCGCTCGTGCTGGTCACCCGCACCCCGGGCGCGGTCCTCGGCCGTGAGACCACGCTGCGCGTGGGCGCCCCCGCGGATCTGGTGACGCTCGAGGCCGACGGGGCCATCCAGGGCATCTGGCAGCACGGCACGGAGCTCACGCCCGCACGATCGGGAGCAGGAACGAGCGCATGATCCAGCGCATGATCCAGGTGGGAGCATCTGTCCAGGCGCTGGGGGTCACCTCCCCGGTGCCGATGTCGGGTTTCGCCGCCCGCACCGCGCCGAGCACCGGCGAGCATGACGAGCTCGGCGCCCGCGCGCTCGCCCTGGACGAGCTGGTGCTGATCACGGTGGACGTATGCGCGCTCGAGGAGAGCACCTGCCAGCGGATCGCTGCCGGAGTGCACCCCGAGGCACCGGCGCAGGTGATCGTCACCGCGACCCACACCCACGCCGGCCCCTGCTCCACCCCGACCCGGCTCGCCCGCTGCACGCCGGAGATCGAGCAGCAGATCATCTCTGCGGCGATCATCGCCGGCCAGACGGCGCGCTCAGCCCGGCACCCCTGCCGAGTGGAGCACCGCTGCGCGCGGGGCGTGGGCGTCGCCTCGAACCGTCGGCACGCGGGCCAGGCCATGGATCCGCCGGTGCAGATGCTGCAGTTCCTCGCCTCGCAGGCGGAGGGGGTGACCGGTGACGCGGCCGACGGAGGGGCCCGGGAGCACAGCCATGTCGTGGCCAGCCTGCTCACTTATCCCTGCCATCCGGTGGTGCTTGATGGCACCAACCGCCTGCTGTCCGGTGACTACATCCATCCGCTGCGCGAGCGGATCGAGGCTGAGCACGCGGGATCGCTGGCCGTGTTCACGACCGGCTGCGCAGGAGACCTCAACACCGGACACCGCGCGGAGGCGTCCTACTCCCTGACCGGTTCCTCCACGCGGACCTTCGCCGAGGCCGAACGGGTCGGCACCCGGATCGCGGACTCGGTGCTGGCAGCGGCACCAGAGCCCATCGACGCAGGCGAGGTGCGCTTCGCCTCGGTGCCGGTGACCCTCCAGCTCGACCGGCCCACTGACGCACAGCTCACCGCAGATCGCGCCGCCTGGACACAGGAGCTGACCGAGGCGGAACCGGGCCGAGCCGCCCTGCTGAAACTCTGGCTGGACTGGGCCGCCGCCGTTCCGGAGGACACGGAATGGTCCGGCCGGGTCAGCGCATTCAGGCTCGGCGAGGTCACCGTGGTGACGCTGCCCGGGGAGCCGTTCCTCGAGGTCGCCGAGCAGATCACGGCGAGAGTCGCTGCCTGCGGTGCGGAGTTCGCGGGGCCCTGCCTGGTGCTGGGATACGCCGACGGCTGCCCCGGCTACTTCCCGAGCGCGGGGGAGTACCCGTTCGGCGGCTACGAGGTGGAGGACGCCCACCGCTACTACGGCATGCCGGGGCCGTTCGCCCAGGGGTCGGCGGAGCTGCTCGTCGAGGCGGCGGTGCAAGCGGTGGAAGCATCGGTGGCAGGAGAGGGCTTCCCGGTACTGTGCGGGTGAGCCGGTCGCAGCAGCCCGGCACCCGCACGCCCGTGGATCCGGCGAGCGGGTCTTCGATCTGAGGGGACCCCCATGGAAAAGATCACCGTCGCCGGCCACCCCGAGCCCATTCCCGCCTCCGCTGTCGCGGAGCGACTCCTGAGGCAACGTCTCGAGACCGTCCGCGAGAAGCGCGGCGATGAGGCTGCCGACGCCCTGGAGGTCCTGGTCGGCGAGCGCATCGGCACCCTCCTCGAAGGCGGGATGCCCAGCATCGACGTTGCGACCATGCGCTCGATCGTCGACTTCGTGGAGACCCCCGCCGAGGACGAGAGCACCTCGGGCCTGGGCCGCGTGGTGCAGGGTCTCAAGGACAAGGCCGCCCAGCGCGGGAAGCGGACCATGAGCTGAGTGCGTCGCGCATTCTGCGTTCATCAGGGGTTCTACTTATGGGGTCCATAAGTTAGCGTGGCCGGCATGATCCTCACCGGACTGTTCCTCGGCGCCGTGCTCGGTTACGTCCTGCAGCGTTCGCGGTTCTGCGTCACCGGCGCGTTCCGCGACCTCTACCTGACGCGCTCCGCGCGCTACTTCACCCCCTTCCTCCTCGCCATCGCGATCCAGGCCGTCGGCGTCGCCGCGCTCACCGGCGCCGGCGTGATCGCCCCCGAACCCGCATCCTTCGCCCCGCTCGCGGTGATCGGCGGTGGCCTGCTGTTCGGCGTCGGCATCATCATGGCCGGCGGCTGCGCGACCGGCACCTACTACCGCGCCGGCGAGGGCCTCATCGGATCCTGGGTGGCGCTGATCTTCTACATGCTGTTCGCGGCGGTGATGAAGTTCGGCCCGCTCGGCGGTTTCACCGAGGCCGCCCGCGCTCGCACCATGGGTGACGCGACCATCCAGGAGACCCTCGGGGTCAGCGTCTGGGTGCCCACCATCGCGTTCTCCGCCCTGGTCGCCGTGCTCGTGGTGCGCCAGGTGCGCAGGAGTGCCGCTCGCAGTGCAGGCAAGCAGAGCGTGCGCCTGCCCGCCCGTCGCAGCGGTCTCGGCCACTACCTCGCCGATATCCCCTGGAACCCGTGGGTGGGCGGTGTGCTGCTGGGCCTCATCGCGATCGCGGCCTGGGTGCTCTCCACCGCCGCCGGCCGCAACGGCGGCCTCGGCATCACGACCCCGTCGGCCAAGATCATCACCTTCCTCACCACCGGGGACGTCACCCTCGTGGACTGGTCCGTGATGCTCGTGCTCGGAATCCTCGTCGGCTCCTTCATCGCCGCGAAGCTCGCCAGCGAGTTCCGCTGGCGGGTGCCGGATGCACGAACCATCCTCAATAGCGCCGGCGGCGGTGTCGCGATGGGTGTGGGCGCCGCGCTCGCCGGCGGCTGCACCATCGGCAACTCGCTCGTGGAGACCAGCCTGTTCAGCTACCAGGGCTGGGTCTCCTTCGCCGCGATCATGCTCGGCACCTGGGCTGCCGCCTGGTTCTTCCTGGTGCGCCCGCAGAAGGCCGCCGCGAAGAACCGCCCCGCACCCGTGCTCAGCCCCGCCGCCTGACCTCACCCCGCTAGAACCTCACCCCGACAGAGAGGACCTCTCATGCCTGCCTACACCCTCCAGACCAACGGCGCCGTCTGCCCCTTCCCGCTGATCGACGCCAAGAATGCGATGGAGCAGCTGACCACGGGCGATGACCTGATCATCGGCTTCGACTGCACCCAGGCCACCGACTCCCTGCCCCAGTGGGCCGCGGACGACGGCCACGAGGTGGTCGCCTTCGATCGCGTGGGCGAGGCGGGATGGACGATCACGGTGCGCAAGGGCGCCTGAGCCCGTAGCGTGGTGCGGGCCCCTCGAGGGAACGATTCAGAGAGCGAAGAGCCCCGCCATGGACGACCCCGCACGCTGGGACGCACTCCCACAGCGCTTGCCCGACTGGTTCCGCGATGCCCCGCTGGGGATCTTCCTCCACTGGGGCGCGTACTCCGTGCCCGCCTGGGCGGAGCCCACCGCTGAGCTCGGTGCGGCCGACGACGCTGCCGACCGGCTCACGCACAACCCCTACGCCGAGTGGTATTTCAACACCATGCGCCTCGAGGGCTCCCCGGCTGCCGAGCATCATCGGCGCGTCCACGGCGGAGCGCCCTACGACGATTTCCTCGACCAGTGGCAGGTCGGCGCCTTCGACCCGTCCGCCTGGAGCGACCTCTTCGCTCGTGCTGGCGCGGACTACGTCGTGCTGACCACCAAGCATCATGACGGGATCACCCTGTGGGCCGCCCCCGGCACCGGCGAACGCAACACCGTGCAGCGCGGGCCCCGCCGAGACTTCGTCGGCGAGATCGCCGAGGCCACCACCGCGGCCGGGATGCACTTCGGGGTCTACTACTCCGGCGGACTGGACTGGCACGAGCGGCCGACGCCACCCCTGGTCGAGCTCCACGAGGTGGAGGGCTCGAAACGGCCGCGCGATGACGACTACGGGAAGTACTGCAGCGCCCAGGTGCGCGACCTCATCGACCGCTACGGCCCGGACGTGTTCTGGAACGACATCGGCTGGCCGGACCAGAACCTGCACTTCGGCCCGGGCGGCCTCGGCGAGCTGCTCGAGCACTTCTACCGCGAACGCCCCGAAGGGCTGATCAACGACCGCTTCTCCGGTGCGCACCACGACTTCATGACCACCGAATACCAGTCGGGGGAGATCCCGGAGGGCCAGGCTTGGGAGAACTGCCGCGGCATCGGACTGAGCTTCGGCTACAACCAGGTCGAGGACGCCGCCCAGTACATCAGCGGCGCGCAGGCGGTACGGCATGTGGTCGACGCCGTCTCCCGCGGTGGCCGGGTGCTGCTGAACCTCGGGCCCCGGGCCGACGGGTCACTGCCTGAGCTGCAGGTCCAGGTGCTCGAGACACTCGGAGAGTTCATGGCCGAGCACAAGGCGGTGCTGTCCGGTGCGCGCGGGCTCGGCGAGCTGGAGATCCCCGGAGCCCAGTGGGCGCGTGCAGTGGAGCAGGACGGGCAGTGTCATGTGTTCGTGTCGGGGGAGGCGGGGACGCTGCAAGTTGCTGCGGCGGATCTGCCCGTCGGCTTCGACTGGCCGGAGGATGGCGTCGAGATCGTGCTGGGTGGCCGGGACGCGGCGCCGATCGCCGTCTCCGCGCAGGCCACCGGCAGCTCCGGTCGCTGAGCCTGGGCGCCGACCGGCGTGAAGGACGGTCGGATCGTCGCACCCCCGCGCTACCGTTCCCTCATGACGACCACCACCACCGCTGCTGACCGCGCCGCCGGAGCCCTGCTGGGCCTTGCCTGCGGGGACGCCGCCGGCGTCCCCTACGAGTTCGCCTCGGCCCCCTACGACCCGTGCAAGGGTCCGCAGATGATCGGCGGCGGGCTCGGCCCGTACACGCCGGGGGAGTGGTCCGACGACACCCAGATGGCGCTGTGCATCGCCCACGTCGCCGCGTCCGAGGTCCCGATCGACTCTCCCGAGGGGCTCGACGCGATCGCCCAGGGCTTCCTGGACTGGCTGCAGGGCGGTGCGAGCGACGTGGGAACCCAGACTCGCCAGGTGCTCAGCGCAATGCTCAGAGACGGCGGCGGCCCGGGCCTCGCTCAGCGGATGACCTCCGTCGCCGCGGAGCTGCACGCCCGCTCCGGCCGGACCGCCGGCAACGGCGCACTGATGCGCACCGCCCCCGTGGCTCTCGCCTTCCCGGACGATCCCGAGCGCACCGCCCGCGCCGCACGAGCCATCGCCGAGCTCACCCACGCGGACCCGCTGGCCGGAGACTCCTGCGTGCTGTGGTGCGAAGCGATCCGGCGCTCCGTCGTGGACGCCGTGCATGGCCGGCCGGAGGACGGCATCGAACTGCTCCCGGCAGAGCACCGCGAGACGTGGGTGGCGCTCGCCGACGGGACCTGGCGCTCGGGCGCTCCAGCGTCCCTGTCTCCCAACGGGTTCACCGTCACCGCGCTCTACGCCGCCCTGCACGCGGTGGAGCAGGCGGCCACGGCCGACGGGCCGACGGAGACCTTCCGTGCGGGCATCGCCGCAGCCGTCGCGCTCGGCGACGACACCGACACCATCGCCGCGATCGCCGGCTCGCTGCTGGGGACCTGGACCGGCGCCGAGGAGATACCGCAGGAGTGGACCGACGTGGTGCACGGCTGGCCGGGGTATGAC
>NZ_JBQSWK010000036.1:0-32376 GCF_052377065.1 Brachybacterium sp. AOP42-C2-15 | reverse complement strand
CGCTCGCGATTCTCACCACCGGAGCCTGGGAGGAGGTGCATCCCTTCATCGCCTTCATGGGCTATCGCCGCGTGCCCTGGTACTCGGTGCGAGAGGTTCCCGCCCCGATCGGTGGCGGCATGGGGCATCTCGCGAGCTTCCTGCGCGACGGGGACCGGGTGTACCTCACCTATCGCACCACCGGGCGGGGCAACGAGCGGGTGAACTTCTCGATGGGCCTGCTGGACATGACGCCCTACGGTCGCGGTGAGGACTGGGAGGACGTCCCGGCCGGCTGGCCCGCGAGCCGTCATGCCTGCTGGTCCTGGCGCACCGATGCCCAGGGCGAGCCCACCTGGGGCGAGACCAGCCGGCCTCTGCCCCAGTGGTCGCGACCGGGCGCCGCACCGGTGACGACGCTGGGCCGACGCGACCAGCACTGAGCGGCTGCGCCGCCCGGCAGCACTGAACTGCCCCGTTGCCCCGTTGCCCTGTCGGTCCGCCGGCTTGCTGGCCCGGCGGTCCGACGGGCGACGGCGTGCGGCGTGCTCAGGCGGCGCGACGGATCAGGATGCGCCAGCGCTCGGGACCCCGGTCGAGGTATTCGGTCGCGTAGGCGTCCCCGTGCTTGGCCTGCAGCTGCATCAGCAGCGGGACCGGGTCATGGGTGGCGGAGATGACCATGCCCCCACCCGGCACCAGCGACTCGATCGCCCCGAAGATCGAGGCGTGGCGGATCGCGTGGGGGATCGTCTGCACATCGAGCTCAGGAAGCGACTCGTCGTGCTCCCCGCAGGCGCATCCCTGCTGGGACGGCTTCTGGTAGACGGCGTCCTCGCGCGAGCTCTGGATCTGGATGTCTGCCATGTCGGCTCCTGTCTGTCGTCCGTTCGGGACGATCGTGGCGAATCTGGTCCACTCGATATATTACATTTGATCCCGTGGAAAATATGGTCTCAGGTCCCGCGGCATCCGGCGCCGCTCAGCCCCGCCGAAACGCCGCGGGCCGCCGCCACTCGACCGCGCGCGAGCAGGTGCTGCGTGCGGTGGAGGCGCAGCGCTCCCCGGTCTCGGTCACCGCTCTCAGCCGCTCCACGGGCCTGCACGAGAACACCGTGCGTGGCCACCTCGATCAGCTGCTGGCCGACGGCCACGTCACCCGCTCCCGGGAGGCGGCCGACGGGCGCGGCCGCCCCGCCTGGCTCTGGCGCCCCACCCAGCACGGTCCCGCCTCGCCCTACGCCGCGCTCGCCGGCGTGCTCGCCGGAACCATCGCCCGCACCAGCGCCGACCCCGCCGCCACCGCCCACGAGGCGGGCCGCGGCTGGGGCGCCGAGCTGGCGGAGGACCTCCCAGAACCCGCACGACCCGCTCCCGCCCGCGCCCTCGTCATGCACGCCATGGCCGCGCAGGGCTTCGCCCCTCAGGAGGACGGCGAGCAGATCGTGCTGCACCGCTGCCCGCTGCTCGAGGCCGCAGACCGCCACACCGAAGTGGTCTGCTCCGTGCATCGCGGCATGATCGACGGACTCCTCGAAGGTGTCGCCGGCACGGAGGGTTCCCGGACCGTGGCCGAGCTGATCCCCTTCGCCGCCCCCGGACGCTGCCTGCTCCACCTGCGGGACGCGGGATGAGCAGCCCCGCCCTTCGGCGTCGACGCCGGGGACCGTCCTGGCGACTGGGCTGGATGCTCCCCGCCGGGCTCGCCCTGATGGCGGGCCTCGACGCCGCGCTGCTGCTGCTCGGCCTGCCCGCGCCGATCACCACCGACCGGCTGCCGGTGGTGCACGGGATGCTGCTGGTGCTCGGATTCGTGGGCACGCTCATCGCGCTCGAGCGCGCGACCGCCCTCGCTCGCTGGTACGGCTTCCTCGCCCCCGCACTGCTGGGGCTCGGAGCCATCGCCCTGGTCGCGGACCCCGTTCCCCTGATGGTGGGCAAGGTGCTGCTGGTCCTCGGCACCGCCGCATTCACCCTGGTGTACGTGCCGCTGTGGCGGCGCCAGCATGATGAGGCCGTCCTCACCGAGCTGCTCGCTGCGGGCCTTGCCTGCGGGGGCGCGATCCGCTGGGCCGGAGGCGCGGACTTCGACGAGGTGCTGCCCTGGCTGATCGGTTTCGTGGTGCTCACCATCGCCGCTGAGAGGGTGGAGCTGGCAAGGATCACGCTCGGCGCCCGCGCAGGATCCCGAGTGCTCGTGCACGCGGCGAGCCTGGTGGCGGCGCTGCTGATCGGGGTGGCGTGGCCGGTGGCCGGAGCGGTCCTGCTGGGCGCCGGACTGCTCGCCCTGACGCTCTGGCTTATCCAGCATGACGTCGCCCGGCACACCATCCGCACCCGCGGGGCGACCCGCTTCATGGCCGCGGCCATCCTGTGCGGCTATGGATGGCTCATGATCGCCGCGGTGGTGCTGCTGCTGGGCGGCACTCCGCAGGGTGCCGCGTACGACG
Source organism: Brachybacterium sp. AOP42-C2-15 (assembly GCF_052377065.1). Classification (NCBI taxonomy): domain Bacteria; kingdom Bacillati; phylum Actinomycetota; class Actinomycetes; order Micrococcales; family Dermabacteraceae; genus Brachybacterium; species Brachybacterium sp. AOP42-C2-15. Next base: position 29,947 of record NZ_JBQSWK010000036.1, on the reverse strand, counting down.
CCGTCGCCCATGCCGTGTTCCTCGGCTACACGATCTCGATGATCATGGCGCACGCGACCACGATCCTGCCGGCCGTGCTGCGGATCGACCTGCCCTATCGCAGTGCGTTCTGGGTGCCGCTGGGGCTGCTGCAGCTGAGCCTCGTGGTGCGCCTCGGACTGGGTGACGCGCTCGGCTGGGGGCCCGCCTGGCAGCTCGGCGGCGTGCTCGGTGTGCTCGCTCTGCTGGTCTTCGTCGCCACGGCGCTGACCAGCGCGGTCCTCGGCCCGCCGCACGCCCGGAGCCTCCCTTCGCCCCGCCCCGAGCGATCGAGATCCGCCCCGACGGTGGCGACGAACTCCGCGTCAGCCACGACCCCGCCGAGCGTTTCAGCCACGACCCCGCCGAGCGTCTCAGCCACGACCCCGCCGAGCGGTGCCGTGTCAGCTGCGACCCTCTCGCGAGCCTCGGCACCGGCTGCGGTAGGCAGCGCCCGCTTCGGGGGCCGCCGCGCCGGACTCGCCGTCGGCGGCCTGCTGCTGGCGACGCTCACGCTCCTGGCCGTCGGCGCTCTCCACCCGCTCACGCCGGGAGGCGGCAAGAACGAGGGGGCCGGAGTTCCTGCCGCGAGCGGGCAGGCACCGGTGCAGAACGTCGCGGTCACTGCGGAGGGGCTGCGTTTCACCCCGGATCGGATCGAGGTGCCGGCCGGCACCCACCTGCTCATCGAGCTGACGAACGTGGATGCAGCGATGACCCACGATCTCGTCGTGGACAGCGGCACCCGGACCGAGCGCCTCGCACCCGGGCAGAGCGAGCTCCTCGACGTGGGCGTGGTCACCGGCGACCTCGAGGCGTGGTGCGGCGTGGCCGGGCACCGCCAGCAGGGGATGGTGCTGAGCATCGTCGCCGCCGGCGCTGCACCTGACGATCACCCCACCCGCGCCGGCACCGGGCCCTCAGGGCATGGATACGGCACGTCGGGGGAGGAAGCGGTGCAGAAGCCGATCATCGATCTCGCCGCCGATCCCGGCCCCGACTTCATGCCCAATGACGCAGAGCTCCCGCTGCTGCCGCCGAGTGACGGCCCCGTCACTCGAAAGGTCACGCTCGAGGTCACGGAGCAGGTCATGGAGGTCGCGCCCGGAATCACCCAGCGCCTGTGGACCTTCGGCGGCAGCGCCCCCGGACCGGTGCTGCACGGCCGGGTCGGCGACATCTTCGAGGTGACTCTGGTCAACGACGGGACGATCGGCCATTCGATCGACTTCCACGCCGGGGAGCTCGCGCCCGACGGCCCCATGCGCACGATCGCGCCGGGGGAGTCGCTGACGTACACCTTCACTGCGGAGCGGGCTGGGATCTGGATGTACCACTGCGGGACCGCCCCGGTCTCCGCGCACATCGCCTCGGGGATGTATGGAGCGGTGGTCATCGAGCCGGAGGATCTGCCCGCGGTCGATCACAGCTATGTGCTCGTCCAGGGCGAGTACTACCTCGGTGCGCAGAAGGAGGAGCTGGACGGCGACGCCCTCGCCGCCGGGGAACCGGACCTGGTCGCCTTCAACGGCTACGCCGCCCAGTACGACCATGCGCCGCTGCAAGCCCAGGCGGGGGAGCGGGTGCGGCTCTGGGTGCTCGACGCAGGGCCCGAGCGGGCACTGAGCTTCCACGTGATCGGCACCCAGTTCGACACCGTGTGGAGCGAGGGGAGCTACCTTGTGGAGACGGGCTCCGGGGACGGCTCGCAGGCTCTCGGCCTGCTGCCGGCGCAGGGCGGTTTCGTGGAGCTCACCCCGCCCGAACCCGGGCGCTATCCCTTCGTGAACCATGTGATGCGCGACGCCGAGCGCGGCGCCCACGGGATCCTCGAGGTCACCGCCCGGTAGATCCCACCCCATCGTGTGCGGGATGCGGGATGCGGGATGCGGGATGCGGGATGCGGGATGCGGGATGCGGGATGCGGGACGGGAGAGGGGGTGACGCCGCCCGCACGCACCAGGGCGCGCGGGCGACGTCACCGCGATCACTCGACGGTGATCTCACCCATCGGGCCCCAGCCGTCGCTGTCGATCTGGTGGGAGACGATCTGCGGCGTCGCCTCGAGGTACTGCGGAAACTCCTCCTGCATCTTCTTGAAGTGCGGGGAGTTCACGTGCGGGCCGGCGCCCTCATCGGTGAATGCTTCGATGAGCACGTAGGTGTTCGGCTCCTTCACGCTGCGCGACCATTCGAACCACAGGTTGCCCGGCTCGGCCAGGGTGGTCTCGGTGAACTCGTTCGCGAGCTCGGGCCACTGGTCGGCGAACTCGGGCTTCACCGGGAACTTCACGTTGATCAGGATCATCGAGGGGTCCTTTCAGAGAGGGGTGCGCGACCAGCCTGCCTGCTGGCCGGCCGCTGCGGTAGCCCCATTCTCGCAAGGCAAGAAGCCCTCCCTCCTCAGGGTGTCTGCGGCACAATGAGCGCAACGGCTGAAAGGGGCGAAATGAGCATCGTGCAGGAGCGGGGCGAGGACGCCCCGGTCGGGCAGATCGCCCGTGCGCTCGCCGTGCTCGAGGCCGTTGCCGAGCACGGCAGCAGCACCGCCCGCGGCATCGCCGAGGTCACCGGAATCCCACTGCCCACCGTCTACCGCATCGCCCAGGAGCTTCTCCGCGCCGACTACTTGGTGCATCTGCGAGACGAGAAGCGCTACGCCCTGGGGTACAAGCTGCACCGCCTGGCCGTCGGCCTCCACGAGCACCTCGGAGTCCCGCGTGCAGTGCGCGAGGAGGTCCATGCCATGCACCGCGACCTGGGGATGGCTGCCTACCTCGCGATCCATCGCGGTGCCGACTTCGTGGTCGTGCACGTCTCCGACTCACCCCAGGCGCCGCGCCTGTCCCCGCTGAGCTTCGGGTTCCACGAGAGCCCGCACGCCACCGCCTTCGGGAAGGTGGGGCTCGCCTCGCTGCCGCCCGAGGAGCAGGAGGCCTACCTCGCAGGCACGCCGCTGCGCGCCCACACCGACCGCACCCTCACCGACCCCGCGCAGCTGCGCGAGCAGCTCACGGAGATCGCCGCCCGCGGCATCGCCTGGGAGCACCAGGAGTTCGTGCCCGGCACCGACTGCCTGGCCGCGACCATCAAGGCCGACGACGGCATGCTCATCGGCACCGTCGCGCTGTCCGCACCGGTGGCCGCCTATGCGGGCAGGGTGCGGCATGTCGAGGACCGGCTGCGGGCCTGCGCCTCCCGGGCGGGCCGCGCCTACCGCCTGGGTGCAGACCACTCCTGAGCCTGATCCGTCCGCAGCGTCTCGTTCGGTGATTCCATCGGCGGCTTCTCGCCCGGCGATAACGCCGATTGCCGCCGGCCCGCACGCTCCCTAAGGTGTGCTCCAGATCACTGACAATGACGCAGTGGAAGGAGATGCCATGAGTGCTCCGCAGACGGGGGACACCGTCAACGACATCGAAGGGAGCGAGGACGCCGCCCAGACGCTCCTCGCCCTCATCCGAGCGGCGTTCCCGCATGAGGGGGTGCCAGGGACCGCCTACGAGCGGGCCGCGGCCACCGTGCAGGCGGCCGCGGAGGAGAGCACCTGGATGCGGGTCAAGCTCGCCCAGGGACTCGACTCCCTGCAGGCCCTGGCAGAGGGCCGCTTCACCGAGCTCACCGCCCAGGAGGCGCTGCCGCTGCTGCTGCGCGTCCAGCACACCACGTTCTTCGGCTTCGTGCGGCAGACGGTCGTGGTGAGCCTCTACGAGGATGAGGAGGTGTGGGAGGCGCTCGGCTATGAGGGGCCCTCCTTCGACAAGGGCGGCTACATCGACCGCGGCTTCAACGATCTTGACTGGCTGCCCGATCCACGGATCGAGGAGTACGACGGGGAGCCGCTCGTGGACGTCGTCTCCGACCTGCCCCGTGCGGCGACCACCGCCAGCGTGCGGGGCGCCGCTGTCCCGGCCGGTCAGAGCAGGGCGCGGGCCGGACGCACCGGCAGCAAGAGCGGCAACGGGAGCAACGGGAGCAACGGGAGCAAGGGAGCTTCAGCATGAGCACCATCGACCATTCCACCGAGGCCGTCGTCATCATCGGCTCCGGGGCCGGCGGCGGCACACTCGCCTACGAGCTCACGAAGCAGGGCATCGAGTGTGTGCTCCTCGAAGCGGGCCCCTACCTGCGGGGCGAGGACTACATGAACCTCGAATGGGAGGCCTTCCACCAGATGGCCTGGACCGACACCCGCACCACCTCCGGCAGCTGGCGGGTGGCGAAGGACTTCCCCAACCTCCCCGCCTGGATCGTGAAGGCCGTCGGCGGCACCACCACCCACTGGTCAGGGGCGACCCCGCGCTTCAAGCCGCACGAGTTCAAGGCCCGCTCCACGTACGGGCGGATCGATGGGGCGAGCCTGCTGGACTGGCCGCTCAGCTATGACGAGCTCGAGCCGTACTACACCCGGGCCGAGGACGCGATCGGCTCCACCCACCGCGGCGGCCGCCCGCCGCTGCCGGCGAACAACAACTACAAGGTGCTGGCCGCCGGCGCGGAGAAGCTCGGCTACCACCACTATGCGACCGGCCCCTATGGCACCAATGCCGAGCCCTATGACGGCCGCCCCGCCTCCGTCCAGGACGGCTTCAACTTCCAGGGCGACAAGAACGGCTCGAAGTGGTCGACGATGGTGCGGGAGATCCCCCGCGCGCTCGAGACCGGCAAGCTGGATCTGCGACCGAACAGGCACGTCGCTCAGATCCTGCATGACCGCTCGGGGCGCGTGGATGCCGTGCTGTATCTGGACCAGGACGGGACCCTGCACCGTCAGGCCGCGAAGGTGGTGTGCGTGGCAGGGAACTCGATCGAGACCCCGCGCCTGCTGCACCTCAGCTCGTCCTCGCTGTTCCCCGACGGGCTCGCGAACTCCTCCGGACAGGTGGGCCGCAACTACATGCGCCACATGACCGGCAGCGTGTACGCCCAGTTCGACAAGCCGGTGCGGATGTACCGCGGCGAGACGATGGCTGGGAACATCTCCGACGAATCCGTGCACGATCCCACCCGTGGCTTCGCCGGGGGCTATTACATCCAGACCATCTCGCTGGGGCCCGCGTTCATGGCCAGCTTCGTCGAGCCCGGTGCCTGGGGGCCGGACTTCACCCGGCTGCTGGATGCCTACGAGAACACCGCCGGCTGCTGGCTGGTGGGGGAGGACATGCCGCAGGAATCCAATGCGGTGACGCTCGATTCCACGATCACCGACCAGCACGGACTGCCGGTCGCCCATGTCCACTTCGATGACCACGCCAACGATCAGGCGATGCGGGAGCATGCCTACACCCAGGCGCAGAAGCTCTACACCGCCGTGGGCGCGGTCAGCACCCACCGCACCACCCCCTACCCCTCCACGCACAACCTCGGCACCTGCCGCATGAGCGAGCGGCCCGAGGATGGTGTGGTCGACACATGGGGCCGGGCGCATGATGTGCCGAACCTGTTCATCTCCGACGGCTCGCAGTTCACCACCGGCGCCGCCGCGAACCCGACCTTGACGATCGTGGCGCTTGCGATCCGGCAGGCCGAGCACATCGCCGAAGCGCTCAAGAAGGGGGAGGTCTGAGCCGTCCCGCAATACACGAGAAGCGGCCGGGTCAGCTCACGGCAGTGGCCCGGCCGTCAACGTGGTGAGGGTGCTCAGACGTTCACCGTCACGTCCCCGGCTTCGCGCAGCTCGGCGGCGATGGTGGTCGCCGCCTCATTCTGCTGCTGGGTGACGGCCTGCTGGGCGAGCTGCTCCTTGGCCTCCTCGAAGGGTGGAATCTGCGAGGGATCGCCGCCGGCCTGCTCCTGCTGCTCGACGAGCTGGTCGTACTGCGTCTTCAGCTCCTCATCGGTGGGCTCCTGGATCCCCGCCTCCTGCTCGATGTAGGTGGTGAGCATGAACTGCGAGGAGGCGTCCTTACGCACATCCTCCTCGCTCATACCCTGCTGCTCGAGTGTGGCGACGACCTCGTCCGCAGAGCCGAGCCCGTTCTGCTGGGCGATCTCCTCGAGGGTCGCGTCGATGTCCGCATCAGTGGGCTCGATACCGGCCTCGGACGCGCCCTGGAGCAGCAGCCGGTTGTCCACCAGCTGGTTCGCGACCTGCGTCTTCAGCGCCGCCTGATCGACCTCTTGGCCGGTGCTCTGCTGCTGCATCGCAGCCTGCTGGAACTGGCCCTCGTAGATGGCGGTGAACTCGTCCTTGGTGATGTCCTCACCGTTGACGGTGGCGACGACATCCGGGACGTCGGAGACATCGGCTTCCGGCATCTGCGGCTGCTCGCCGCCCTGGCCGCCGGCGAGGGGCGAGCCGCCGCCGTCGCTGGCCGCAGGGGGCTGCCCTCCGCCGTCGCTCGCGCCCGTGGGCGCGGCCTGGTCGCCGCTGCATCCGGTCAGTGCGACCGCCGCGGTGAATGTGAGTGCGGCGAGAGTGCGCCGGAGGGTCCGGCTGCTGGGAACCTTCACTGTGCCTCCTGAGATGGGGGAGCGGGCGACGTTACGCCCTGAACCCTGGAACCGCGTTGCAGATCCGCCCAGGTGACAGTCAGGACATCGAATTCTCTGCCTGAGGTGGGTTCGGGAATGGTCGTGCGATGCAGAGTCCTGCCTCACATCCGGCCGCCATCATCGACCGTGACCTCTGCGGACACCAGCTCGCGCTGTGTCTGCCCCCACGGCCGTGACGCGAAGCGCCGAGCGCCTCTAGGGTGTCAGCCATGGAGATGACGATCCCTGCAGACTGTGGCAACTCCCCGCGCATGGCGATCGTGGCTGAGATCGTGGCGGCCTGGGCAGCGGGGGAGGAGGCGACGGTGCGCGAATGGCTGCGCGAGGACGCCACCTGGTTCCTCGTCGGTGAGGACGGCCCCGTGCCCGGCGGCTTCGCAGGGCCGCCCTTCGCCGCAGAGCGGGGGGAGATCCTCATGGTCCTGAACCATGGCCGCCTCGCTGCCTGCGAGGGCTACCTGGTGCGCGGCGGCGAGCGGGTGGACTTCTGCCACATGATCCGCTTCGCCGGAGCCACGAAGACGGCGCAGATCCGGGAGATCCGCACCTACCTGCAGCACTCCCCGGTGGCGAACTGACGCGCAGCTCGCGCACCAGGGGGAACGCACGACGCCCGGCCCACCGTGCTCCTGCACGGTGAGGCCGGGCGTCGGGTCCGCGGCGACGTTGCGCGGGGTCAGTGCCCGAGGGCGCTCAGCGTCCGAGGGACGCTCAACACCCGAGGAGCGCTCAGTACCCGATGGACTTCAGATACTCGCGGGACTCGCGGATGCAGTCGATCGGGTCGCGGCCGTAGGTGTCGTCCTGCTCGATGAGGAAGTACTCCGCACCGGCCTTCTCCGCAGCGGGAAGCAGCGCGGGCCAGTTCATGTTGCCCTGGCCCACCTCGGCGAACTGGCCGAGCGACAGGAAGGCTCCGTAGAACTCCTTCATGTCGATCTCCTTCGCCTCGAACTTGTCGACGATCTCCTGGGGCAGGGGAGCGACGCGGAAGTCCTTGACGTGGATGAGCTTGCAGGCGCCGGAATAGACCTCGAGCATCTCCAGCGGCGCCATGCCGCCGCGCTGGACCCAGTGCAGGTCCACCTCGAACAGCAGCGAGGGGGCGACACGGCGCACGATGTCGAAGATCCGCTCGCCGTCGAACTGGATGAGGTCGACGTGGTGGTTGTGGTAGCACAGCGTGATGCCCTGCTCGGCGAGGCGAGCGGCGTAGGGCTCCACGGAGGCGGCCCACTCCTCGGTGGCCTGCTTCGAGGTCATTGCGGTGAACGGCATCATGCCGATGCGCAGGAAGCGGGAGCCGGTCTTCTGGCAGGCCTCGACGGCGCGGTCGAACTCGGTTTCGAGCGCGAAGCCGTTGCCGCCCGGGGCGATGGAGACGCTCATCGCGGCGGTCTCGACGTTGAAGTCCGCCTTGCCGCGCACGAGGTCATCGATGAGCTCGTCGGTCATCTCCACCTGGGAGACCTCGACGGCGTCGATGTCGAGTTCGCGCACCTGGCGCAGCACCTCGTACATCCCCTTCTCGTTGATCTGGTCCTTGAGCATCATGAGCTGGAGTCCGAGGACGGGCATGGTGAGTCTCCTTCGAGTCGTGAGGGTGGCGCCGCGGAGCGCCGGAGGAACGGGGTGATGCGTGATGCGTGATGCGTGATGCGGGATGACCGGAGCGGCCGGGCCGGCGCCCTGTGGCACCGGCCCGGCCGCTCAACGGCTCAGGCGCGGGTGGGGAACTTGCCCTCGTCCTCGATGCGCTTGTTGAGCTCGGTGAGGTACTCCTCGGCCGGGTAGTCCACCAGGTCGATCTCGCGACCGGTCCAGGCCGACAGCTGCATGCCCGAGGCCAGGCGCACGCCGTTGATGCCCTCGGCGCCGTCCGCGATCAGCGGGGTGCCGTCGTTGACGTTCGCCGCGAAGTTGGTCAGGACGTCGATGTGCTGCTGGCCCCAGACCGACTCGTACTCCTTGACCTCGGTCTCGTACAGCTCGGCGGTGTCGATCTTGCCCCGGAACAGATTGCCGACATCCTCGGCGGACATGCCGTCGGACAGCGAGCGCTCGTCCTGCTTGAGGCGGGTGATGGTGACCTTCTTGGAGCCGTCCACGACGACCTTGCCCTTGTCGAACAGCATCTCCAGGCGGTCGGTGCCGATGATGTCGTTCGTCGAGGTGATGAAGCTGCCGGTGGCGCCGTCGCCGAAGTCGACGACCGCATTGACCTCGTCTTCGGTGGCGATGTCGCGCTGGAAGCCGAAGGAGAGCTTCGCGAAGACCTTCTTCGGGGTGCCGCACAGCCACTGCCAGAGGTCCAGCTGGTGAGGAGCCTGGTTGACCAGGACGCCGCCGCCCTCGCCGCCCCAGGTCGCGCGCCATGCCGACTGGTCGTAGTACGCCTGCGGGCGCCACCAGGTGGTGATGATCCACGAGGTGTGGCGCAGCTTGCCGAGCTCGCCGGAGGCGATCAGCGCCTTCAGGTCCGTGTACACGGGGTTGGTGCGCTGGTTGAACATGATCGCGAAAGTGGTCTCGGGGTGCTCCGCCGCGAAGGCGTTCATCTCCTCGACCTGCTTGGTGTAGATGCCGGCCGGCTTTTCGGTGAGGGTGTGGATGCCCTTGCCGAGAGCGGTGATGGTCATCTCCGCGTGGTCGAAGTGCGGCACGGTGGTGACCACGGCGTCGATGTCACCGGAGTCCAGCATCGCGAGGTAGTCGTCGTAGAAGGGGACGTCCGGGTGCTTCTCGGCGGCGAGCTCCTTCTTGGCGGGATCGTTGTCCGCGATGGCGCCGAGAGTCATGCCCGCGACCTTGCCGTCGGCGATCACGCCGGCGTACATGCCGCCCTGGGCTCCGAGGCCGATGATTCCGAGGCGGACGTTCTTCTCCGACATGGTGTCTCCGTTTCTGTGGTGGTTCCCCGCGTTCCGGGAAGCGGTCGCGAGGTGAAAAGTAAGGATGACGTGGGGTGAGGCGAGGAGAGGTGGGGGAAGGGCCGGTGGGGCACGCTTTCTCCCCACCGACCCTACTCCGGCCGACGGACCCTCGGGCGGGACCGCCGACCGCTGCAGATCAGCTCTCCGAGGTGGCCGCGGCGGCCTCGGCGTGACGCTGCTCGAGGAGGGCGACGTTCTCGTCGACGCGCTTCTTGGACAGCGGGTACCAGAAGATCAGGGCGAGGAGAGAGACGATCAGCAGCAGGGCCGGCACCAGGGTGGCCAGGTTGTAGATGCCCTCCAGCACCTCCTGGGTCTGCACGACGGTCCCGCCGGTCCCGGACTCGTATCCGATCCATCCCAGGGCCCAGCCGGTCAGGCCACCTGCAATGGCCTGGCCCAGCTTGCGGGCCCAGGAGTACATGCCGTAGACGGTGGCGTCATTGCGCTCGCCGGTGCGGATCTCCTGGAGGTCGATCGCGTCGGTGATGAACGCCCAGATGAGGATGTTCAGGCAGGACACTCCGAGCATGAGCACGGCGTAGCCGACCATGAACACGTAGGGGCTGTCGGTGCGGAGCACGAACAGGAGCAGAGCAGCGACGACGGCCAGCGACATGCCGACCACGCCGACCTCCTTCTTGCCGAAGGTCTTGGCGAGCTTCGAGGCGAAGGGGACCAGCAGCAGGGTCGGGGCGAGGCCCACGAAGTTCACGAGGCTCAGCAGCTGGCCGTTGTTGAAGTACTCGTTGAGCATGTAGGGCATCATGCCGCCGAGCAGCATGAAGGCGATGAGCATGAACAGCGAGGTGGCGATCAGGCCGGTCAGTCCCCGGTTCTTCGCCATGGCGCCAAGGGTCTGGCCGAGGCTCGCGCGCTGCTCCTTGGTCTTCGGTGCGGTGGTGATGCGCTCCTCGACGTTGATGAAGCACAGCAGGTAGCAGAACACTGCCAGGATGCCGCAGCCGAGGGCGGCCCACATCATGTTCGTTCCGGAGAGCTCGGACTGGCCGTTGATCTGTACGAAGACGATCAGCGGCAGGACCACGGAGATGGCGACGTTCGCGAGGGTGGCACCGAGGGAGCGGAACACCGACAGCGAGGCACGCTCACCGGGCTGGTTGGAGATGACCGAGGCCATCGAGCCGTAGGGGATGTTGATCAGGGTGTAGAAGACCGAGCCCCACAGGATGTAGGTGGCGATCATCCAGCCGAGGCGGGCGCCGTAGCTGCCGTCCTGCAGGAAGGGCGAGAACATGAGGAATGAGGCGCCGGCGACGGGGATCGCGATACGCAGCAGCCAGGGCTTGAAGCGGCCGGACTTGCCGGGCTTCAGGGTGTCGATCAGGCGCCCGGCACCGACGTCGGTGAAGGCGTCGAGGATGCGCGCGGCGAACAGCAGGGTGCCGACGTGGGCGGCGTTGATGCCCATGACGTTGGTGTAGAAGATCATGAAGAACGCGGACTGCAGGATGAACGTGAAGTCGTTCCCGAAGTCCCCGAACATATAGCCGATCTTGTCCCGGAAGCTGAACGGCCGCTTGGCCGTCGAACTGGCCGGATCGACCGGGACCATGCGGTCCGGGCCCGGCAAGGCGCTGGTGGTGCTCATCATTGTGCTCCTTCTGGCTCATCCTTGAGTGGCTGGAGCGACCAGGCGCGGTGTGGCGCCGGTGGTTCCGGTGTGCCGAACGTGCCGCGAGAAGCGGTGTCGGCTATGGCCCCGAGTCTTGCCACAGCGCTGAACTATTGGCCGTTGTTGCCAAAGGTTGCAGCGGGATTGCCACACGGTTGCATCTTGTACTACTTGGTAACGGATCTCCTGCCAGGGATTTCTCTCCACACTGAGAGAAGGGACCTCTGTCACTTTGAATACCGCGGGGCGACGCCGACCGAAAGTTGCCGTTCGTTGCCGAGGCCCCGATCCGAGATTTCGAGAAGTCGGCACCATGGTCGTGGGCAATGAGCGTGCAGTGAGCGTGCAGTGAGCGTGCAGTGAGCTCGACGAACGGCGGACGGCCGGACCACCGGTGAGGGTGGCCCGGCCGTCCGGGGAACTGCGGCGCAGCCGCGCGGTGGTTGCGGCCCGCAGGGCGGGATCGCAACTGCCGGAAAGGATCAGTAGAGGTTCAGGAAGGTCTGCAGGACCTCGGTGGTGTCCTCGTCGATCTCGTCGGAGCCGTTCTGGGCGGCGCCGACCTCGTGCTGGAGGCCCGCCACGGTCTTCTCGCCGATCACGCCGTCCTGACCGGTCTTGGCCCAGCCCTGGAGCGCCAGGGTGGTCGCCTCGTCCATCTCACCGGTCTGCTCGACGTTCAGCCAGTCCTGGAGGGCCGTGATGGTCTCCGGGCCGATCTTCCCGTCCACCTCGAGGGTGCCCGCGACAGAGAGGTCGCCGCTGGCCTTGGAGCCGGGCTCGCCCGCGGTCTTCGCCGGGGCAGGAGCGGACTCCTGCTGAGCCTTCGAGGCGGACTCCTGCTCGGGCTCCTGCTTCTTCTCGGTCTCCTTGGCGAAGCCGTTCTCGTCGCAGTTGTCGGCGATGCCGTCGCCGTCGCAGCTCCAGTCACCCTGGGGCTCGGTGCTCTGGCGCTCGGTCGAGCGGTTCGCCTGCTGCTCGGACTCGCGGCTCGGGGTGGAGTCCTGCTGCTTCTGCTCCGACGTCTGCTCCTGCGGTGCCTCTTCCTTCGGTGCCTCGTCCTGCTCGGACGGCGCCGGGGCGTCGCTGGTGCTGGCGCCGCCGCTCAGGGCGGAGCCGCAGTTGGGCCAGGCGCCTGCGCCCTGTTCGGCGAGGACGCGCTCGGCGACCGTGATCTGCTGGCTCTTGGAGGCCTGGTCGGCGCTCGAGGCGTACTGCGTGCCGCCGAAGCCCTCCCAGGTCTGCTGGGAGAACTGCAGGCCGCCGTAGTAGCCATTGCCGGTGTTGATCGACCAGTCGCCGCCGGACTCGCAGGCGGCGACCTCGTCCCAACCGGTCGCGGCGTTCGCCGCGGTGCCGGTGGCGAGCATGCCGGTGGCGACGACGGCGCCTCCGGCGAGCGTCACTGCGGTGCGGGCCAGGCCTCGGCGCAGGGTGGAGCCTCGGGGGGTCTTGGTGGCGTGCGTGCTGTGCTTGGACATGAACACGTCCTCTCGCTGGTCGTACGGGTCTTGCTGGTCTCGCGGATCCGCAGGGGCGGAGCTCGCGTCTCGAACGACCGCCACCGTAGGGGGAGAGGGGGGTCCCGGATCAAGGCCCCTCGAGGGTGCTGACGGAGATTTGACCTGAGGGGAACGTGCCGATGAACAGACAGTGCGCCCGTTACCTATCCGTGACCTGCGGGGACATGGCACCGCAGGGCGCAGCCGGTGACGGGTGTGAGTCCGCTCCCGCCTTGTGACCCCGACCACTGCGTGGTCGATGCGCCGAGGCGAGGGACGGAGCTCGGGAGTCAGGACTCGGCAGGAGGGTTCAGCGCCGCTGAGGCGGCCTCCCGATGCGCTGCCTCCCCGGTGGTCAGCGCAAACAGTCCATAGGCGATCGGTCCGGCCGAGAACATCTCGGTGCAGTGCTCCGCGAGTCGCGGCCAGGTGCGCCCTCCGCCCGCTATGTACGCCTGGAGGGCCGTCTCGAAGGCGTCTGCCGGTGCACTCACCTGGTGGAACATCAGATCTTTGGCAGGGTCCCCGATCGCGGCGGTGGTCCAGTCGAGGATCGCGGTGATCTGGCCGTGCTCGACCAGGGTGTGGCCCGGATAGATCTCGCCGTGGGTGAGCACCGAGTGCTGTGGCCAGAAGCTGTCCTCCGCGATCCAGGCGGTCCAGCGCTCCCGCAGTGTCGCGGAGATCGTGAATTCTGCGGCGACCTGCTCGAGGTCCCGCTGCCAGCCTTCACGCACCTGCCTGGGTGAGTGCACCTCGATACCGGTGGCAGCGGCCGCCTCGGGTTCCACCGCGTGCAGCTGGGATACGGCGGTGCCGAGCGAGGTGGCGTAGACGGGGGAGGCCATGTCGACGTGCCAGGTCACGGAGCCGTCGGGTTTCACGCTGAGGCCGGGGGTGCCGGGCAGCAACGGATAGGCGATCAGCTCGGAGGTGCTGATCTGCCAATCGGGGACCGCGATCCCCAGGTGCGGGCCGACCATCTTCAGGAGCCTCCCCTCGACCGCAGCGCGCTCGAGCACGTCGGGGCGGCGGGGTATGCGCAGCACCCAACGCTTGCCATCGGCAGCGCGGGCGATCGCCACCCGGAAGTCGAGTCCGATCTCCTCGGTGCGCAGGGTGGAGCCGTCGAGGTCGAGACCATGGGCGGAGCCGAGCTCCAGCAGCGCGTCCAGGTCAGGGGGTGGGACGGCGGCGGTGGCAGGAGGCATCTCTGCATGGTGCCACCGTCCTCCCGCGGCGACCAGTGATTTTCCTCCGCCGGGCGGGACGTCGGGCGGGACGTACGCTCTGCCTATGCGAGGAAGCATCGGTGAGGCGGCTGGCGGTGGGAAGACATCGATGCGCACCGGGATGGCCGCCCTGGTCATGATCGGCATCATCCATCTGACGGCGCAGTGGTTCGGGATCGGGCTGGTCGCCGAGCTCACCCAGGTGCTGCTGATGCCGTTGCTCGCCCTCGCCCTGTGGACCGGCACTTCGGCGCCGCGAGGCGACCTCGTGCGCCTCGCCCTGATCGCCCTCGGCTTCTCCTGGCTCGGAGACACGATCCCTCGCTTCGTGGGTGGAGAGCCCGGGTTCCTCGGCATGCTGGGCAGCTTCCTGATCGCACAGCTGGTCTATGCGGTCGCCTTCTGGCCATGGCGGCATGCCTCGTTGCTGCGCCGGCCTCGCGCGGTGTGGATCTACCTGCTCGTGGCGGTGGTCGTCGTCGTGCTCTCGGCGTCCGGAGCCGGTGCGCTGCTGCCTGCAGTCATGGTCTACGCGACGGCGATCTGTGCGATGGCCCTGCTGGCCACCGGCCTGGGGCGGCTCGGGGCGATCGGCGGCGCGGTGTTCGTGGTCTCGGACTCCCTGATCGCACTGGACTCCTTCGGAGTGCTCACGCTCCCTGCGCACAACGTCTGGGTGATGGCCACCTACCTCGTGGCACAGGTACTGGTCGTGTTCGCGGTGCGCCGGGCGGCCAGCGGAGCGCCCGCAGCAGCCCGTCGTCCCTGACGGGGAACGGGCGCCCCTCGGGGTGCCCGAGGGGCGCCCGTTCGCCGGACTGTTGCAGCTCAGCGCCTGCGCGCTGCGGCGTGGTCGTCCCGGGCCTGCTCGCGTTCGTGGCGCTTGGCCTCCTTCGTCGCGCGGGCTTCCTGCTCCTCTGCGACCGTGATGACGCTGCCGCTGGGATCCGTCGCGACCGAGCCGTCGGCGCGGGTGACCACCAGGCCCCCGGGCTGCTCGTCGGAGCGCTCGCCGCGTTCATGGTGCTCGGCCCGGTGCTCATGGATCCGGTGGGCGTCCGCCAGGAGCTCGCGCACGTTCTTCTCCGCCACGACCATGGACTCGTACTTCGCGGGCAGGGAGTCGATCCTCTTCTCGTGCGCGATCATCTGGTCGTAGATCCCCTGGCGCCGTTCCTCGAAGGACGCATAGGACATCTCGATGTACGCCTTCGCCTCCTGGTGGGCATTGTTCACGGCCGCCTGCGCCCGACCCTTGGGTGACAGCAGGGAGGCGAGCACCGTGACGGTGAGAACACCGAGGATGACGCTGAGGGAGAACCCGGTCGTGATCTCCGGGACGCCATGGAAGGGCTCGCCGCCGTTGACGAAGGGCAGTTCGTTCTCGTGCAGGGCGTGGAAGACGAGCTTCACGCCGATGAACGCGAGGATGATCGAGAGGCCGTAGGAGAGGTACACCAGGCGGTCCAGGAGACCGTCGATGAGGAAGTACAGCTGGCGCAGGCCCAGCAGCGAGAACACGGTCGCGGTGAACACGATGTAGGTGTTCTGGGTGAGGCCGAAGATCGCCGGGATCGAGTCGAGCGCGAACAGCAGGTCGGTGGCGCCGATGGCGATCATCACCAGCAGCATCGGGGTGAGCACCCGCTTGCCGTTCTCGATCGTGAAGAGCTTGTCGCCGTCGAACTCGTCCGTCGCGGGGAGGAACTTCTTGATCACGCGGACGAAGAAGCTCTCCTTCTCCTCCTCGCCGGAGTCGTCCTTCAGCTCATCGACGATCATCTTCACCGCGGTGATCAGCAGGATCGCGCCGAAGGCGTAGAACACCCAGGAGAACGCGTCGATCGCGGCGGCACCGATCGCGATCATGCCGGAGCGGGCGATGATCGCGAAGGTGATGCCGAACAACAATACCTTCTGCTGGTCCTCGCGCGGGACCGCGAAGGCGCCCATGATCACGAGGAACACGAAGAGGTTGTCCACCGAGAGCGCCTTCTCGGTGACATAGCCGGCGAAGTACTCGCCGCCCATCGTGCCGCCGCCGACGAGGAGCACCCCGACACCGAACAGCAGCGCGATCCCTACGTAGATGGAGGACCAGATCGCGGCTTCGCGCAGAGTGGGGATGTGCGCCTTGCGCACATGGAAGAAGTAGTCGAAGGCCAGCAGGCCGAGGACCGCCACGATCGTGAGGATCCAGACGAGCGGGGAGACAGTCATAGGAGAGCTTTCCTGGGTCGAGTTCTGACCCGAGTCTCTCCACCCGTCGATCTGCTCGACGGGCCGCTGCGCCCGGAGGTCCGATGACGGTCCTCGTGATGACGTCCGCAGCGTGGCGGATACTCCCCCGTTGCCATCTCGCACCGTACTGCTGGTTCCTGGGCGGGGAGTGGGAGCGGCGCCGACATCGGCTGCCGGACGTCAGCGGCGAGAACAGCGGACGTGCTGCGACCCGGGCGTGGCATCAACCTCACCGATCCTCGACGGCGTCCTTCAGCTCGTCCTTGTCCATGGTCGAGCGTCCTTCGACTCCCTGACGCTTTGCATCGGCGTAGAGCTGCTCCTTGGTGCGCCCCTGCGCCCCGGAGTGGGAGCGCTGGCCGCCCCGTTCGGAGGGGGACTTGTCCTGCGTGGAGGTTCGGCTCGCCTCCTCGGACTCGCCCTCTTGGGCACGAGTCTTGTTCACGGTGCGAGCAGCGATCTCCTCCGCCTCATCCTCGGAGCTGCCGCTCTCGATCTGACTGTCCTTGATGTGCTCGTACTGGCGTTCACGCTTCGAGCTCCAGGCCTTGGGCATGGTCACTCCTGCTCTCATCGTCGCTGTGCTGTGCTTTCAGCGGGCGGGCTGCCCGCGGGCCCCCATCCTCACGCAGTCCGCGTACGAGGGCGAGGCTGGGAACCGAACGGTCGACATCCCCGGGGCAGGAGCGGCCCGCCGACCGACGGCCGGTGCGCAGGCGCCCCGACCGTCGGTGGACCGTTCCTCGGCCGCGATCACTCGCGGCGAGCATCTCCGGACATGGACCCGATGCTGTTGGACGGGGTGGTCTCATCGCGCCAGCGCAGCAGCGCCCCGACACCCTCGGGGATCCCGTCGGCATCCTCCGGGAGCGCGGAGATGGCCGCATCGGTGGCGAGCGCACCGCGCAGAAGCTCCTCGATACCCGCCGGCTCGTGGCCGGCGACGAACAGGAGCTCCTCGACCTGTCCGCGGGAGAGGGCCTGCCAGACCTCCGCCGCACCGCCGACCGAGGCGCCGTCGCGGGCCTGGCTCTCCCGGAAACGGGCCGCGAGCTCCCGTTGGCGGGCCGCGATGAACTCGTCGGTGACCAGGCGCAGCTCCTCGCGGAACGGGCCGCGGTCCAGCGCGACGCCGCGGCTTGCGCCTTGGACCTCCACCAGGCGCTCCCGGGTCTCCCGGCCCAGTGCCTCGCGCAGCAGACCGATCGCACGGACATCACCGCTGACCATCACCATGTCGACCTGGCGCTCGCGCAGGATCTTCTCGACCGAGCCGGCGACGGCGTCGGCGTTGCGCTCCCAGGAGTCCTCGACACGGGCCTCGTAGTTGTCCGCTCGCCAGCCGTGCTGGGCCCCGCCTCCGAGGCTCGCCTTGTGGAGCACGTCGTGGCCGCCCTCGACCGTCGAGTCCTCGCCCAGCCCATTGGTCCCATGGCTGATCGAGGGATTCTCCGGGGAGCGCAGGTGCAGGTCCGCCCCTGCGCGGTCCACCACGATCAGCAGCTGGCTGACCGCGAACGGGATCAGCCGGAGCAGGGGGAGCAGCGTGGGGAACTCCCCGCGGTGGGCGGATTCCTGCAGCGGCGGCACGGGCAGCACCCGGTCCACCAGGATCTCGGTGTCCGAGGCGAAGAGCGAGCGCCCATGGCGACCGCCCAGTGGTGAAGGGCTGAGGACGGAGTCCTCGATCTGGGTGAGCAGGACCTGCGGGGCGCCCTCCGCACCGAGCCGGGAACGCAGCTGTGCCCACCTCGCCTCGAGCTCGCCGGCGGCCTGCGGATCGGTCCGCGTGGTGTCGAGATGGACCGAGATCAGGGGACCGGTCTGGTCCAGGACAGGAGTGAGCCAAGGCAGTTTCACAGGTGACCTCCAACATGCTCTACGTGCGGGGGAGCGAGCACCCTTGCTCGGCCTCGTCGCCCCGCCTGGGTCCGCTCAACACTTCCACGCGCGCCCGGTCGCCGCAAGCAAACGGCCGGATCCGGCCCCGCCCATCGCCACTCAGACCCCGTGATCCGTGAAGGCGCCCCGGAACTGCGCGGCAGGATGCTCCGCCGGGAGCCGGTCGCTCCCGCTCAGCCGACGGCGCAGAGTGCCCTCCAGCTCGGGCAGGCGGCCGCGCTCCCGCAGGATCGGGGAGACCAGCTCCGCGAAGTCGCGCACGGTGTCGAAGGAGTGGTACTGACGCAGGTTGATCCCGTCGATGCCCTCCACATCGAGCCAGTGCTCGATCGCATCCGCGACCACCTCCGGCGTGCCGGCCACGAAGAACCTGTCCTGCCAGGCCTCGTCGACGGCGTCCAGCAGCTCGCCGACGGTGGAGGAGAGACCGCGCCGGCCCACCGGGGTGTCCGCCGGCAGGCCCTCGGCCTCGAGCGCCTCGGCGATGGTCCGCTCCCGCGGGTGCTCGAGCGCCCGGATCGGCACCGACTGATGCACGAGCATGCCCTCGATCGAGCGGTGCTCCCGGTAGAGGGCGAGCTTCGCGTCGACCTCCTCCTGGGTGCTGGCCGTGATCACCGCCGCCTGCACCACGAACTTCGGAGCTGCGGGATCGCGGCCGGCCTCCGCAGCGGCGGCGCGCACGGCCGGGACGGTGCGCTCGAGCAACGGGCCGTGGGTGAAGACCAGCTCGGCATGGCGTCCGGCGCGCAGGGCACCCGCGGGGGACGCAGTGGCGAGGATCAGAGTCGGGGTGCGCTGCGGGGAGGGCTCGGAGAGATGCGGGCCGGCGACGGAGAAGTTCTCGCCGACATGGTCGATGCGGTGGACCTTGGTCGGGTCCGCGTAGGTACCGGCCTCGGCGTCACGCACCACGGCGTCCTCCTCCCACGAGCCCTCCCAGAGCTTGTACACCACCTCGAGGTACTCGTCGGCGATCTCGTAGCGGTGATCGTGCTCGATCTCGTCGGCGAGCCCGAAGTTGCGCGCAGCGTTGGGCAGGTAGGAGGTGACGATGTTCCACCCGACCCGTCCATCGGTGAGGTGGTCCAGGGTGGACATGCGCCGGGCGAAGGCGAAGGGCGGCTCGTAGCTCGTGGAGAAGGTGATGCCGAAGCCGAGGCGTTCGGTGACCGCGGCCATCGCGGGGACCACCAGCATCGGATCGTTGTTGGGGATCTGCAGCCCCTCCCGCAGGGCGGTCTCGGCGGAGCCTCCGTAGGTGTCATAGGCACCCACCACATCGGCGAGGAAGATCGCGGTGAAGCCGCCGGATTCGGCGATCTGTGCGAGCTCGGTCCAGTACTCGAGGTCGGTGTAGCGATGGCGGTTGTTGCCGGGCAGCCGCCACAGCCCGTGGGTGATATGGCCGACGCAGTTCATCTCGAACAGGTTCAGGATGAGGGGCTTGGGGGACACGAGGGCTCCATTCGTCGGTCAGGGATGCTGCCCTGCACGATCCGCCCTGCGGCCCCGCCGCGCACGTCCTGTGAACGACGGTGACCGGGGAATTCGACGGCGCCCTCTACGTCGACGCACTCGTTCCTGCGGCGTCATGATTCACCGGGGCCACGGGAGCGACGCATCCCGGGACCCTCGGGGATCGCCCGGCCTGCTGAGGGTGATCAGCTCTCGGGGTGGTGGACGCCGGCGCTGCGGGCGACCTCGCGCCAGTTGTCGGCGAGCGATGCCACGGAAGCATGGGCGTTCAGCCCGCTCGGCTGCGGCACCACCCACAGCGCGACGCTCGCAGGCCAGCCGGCGACCGTGGCGGGGTCCTGGAGCCCGAGCCGGGCCTTGGGCAGCGAGTAGGCGGAGCGGAATGCGGTGATGCCCGCGATCGCGACGGCCTGCGGTCGCAGCTGCTCGAGCCGTGCGATCAGCTGCGTCCCGGACCGTTGCAGCTCTTCACGCCCCAGCTCGTCGGCGCGCACCGTGGCGCGACCGATCAGATTCGTGATGCCGATGCCGCGTCGGTGGAGATCCTGCTCGTCCTCGGGAGCCAACCCGCGGGAGGCATCGACCAGGCGGGAGGTGAGACCGGCCCTGTGCAACGAGGGCCAGAACCGGTTGCCGGGCCGGGCGAAGGGAGCGTTGACCGCTGCGGTCCAGAGACCGGGATTGATGCCGACGATCAGCAGCCGCAGCGGCGGGTCCAGCGCCGGATCGGGCAGCACATCGTCGATCGAGTCCGGATCCGGGGTGGCGAAGGCGGCGAGGTCCTGCTTGGTCGGCTTCCGGCCCGCGAGGGGGGAGGGGCGCCGTGTGCTCATCCCGGCACTGTACTGCGGAGCGCGGGCGCGATGCACTGCGGAGCGCGCGCTCTGGGTGGGGCTCTGCGGGCCGCGCGTACGCTGAGGACATGCGCCCCATGGAGGCAGGACGACTGCACGTGATCGCGGGTCCGATGTTCGCTGGCAAGACCGAGGAGCTGCTGCGGAGGGTCCATCGGGCCCGGTTGGCCGGGCTGCGGGTGGAGGTGGTCGGCCACCTTCTGGATGAACGCGGCGGCGCGGACCGGCTGAGCTCCCACGCCGGGCGCTCGCTCCCCGCGCGCATGCTCGAGCATGCCGAGGAGCTGCAGGTGCCGACCGGTGAGGACAGACCCCACATGGTCGCGATCGATGAGGCCCAGTTCTTCGGCCCGTCGATCGTGCCGGTGATCGAGAGGCTGCTCGACGCCGGGATCCAGGTGGAGGTCGCCGGGCTGTGCATCACCTACGACGGTGAGCCCTTCGCCCCGCTGCCCACGCTGATGGCGCTCGCCGAGGAGGTGGTGAAGCTGACTGCGGTGTGCACCGTCTGCGGCGCGGATGCGGCCTTCCACACCCGGCTCGTCGATGACGGCTCCGATGCTCAGCGGATCACCACCTTGCAGGTCGGTGGCGCCGAGTCCTATCAGGCGCGCTGCCGCAGCCATCGCTGGAGCACTGCCCAGCCGCTCGGGGGGAACGCCACGCCGCTCGGGTGACACGCCTGCCGCGCGGAGGAACCGTCATGCCGTTCCGAGGAACGGCCCGCTCAGGTGATCGGCTCGGCGCCCGGCTCGACGACTTCGATGCCGTCCAGGTCCCACTGCCCGTCGATGCGCCGCACGTAGTAGCGCAGCTGGACCTCGGCGTCGTCCCCATTCGAGGAGAACGACTCGGTGACCTCGAAGATCGCGTATCCCTGCCGGTTGATGCGCTCATCGACCTGATAGTCGATCGAGGTGATCCCGCCCAGCGCCTCCTCGAAGATCGAGCAGCTCGTCAACCCGGTCGCGTCGCGGTACTCCTCCGTGGTGGAGTCCATGAACAGCTCGCAGTCCGTGGTCTCCAGCGAGGTGTAGAAATCCTCGAGAGTCGACTGCGGGTTACCGCGGGTGAGCACCTGGAAGGCGATGAAGATCGCGAAGGCCGCGATCACCAGCAGACCGACGGCGGCGACGCCGGCGACCAGCAGCCAATGCCACATCGGGCGCTTGGGCCGACCGGGTCCCGAGGACAGCGGGCGCCCCTGCTGCGGCTGTGCGTAGACCATGACTTCTCCCCGGGTTCGTGTGGCGTCTCCGGTCAGTATCCCGTACTCGGCACTGCCGTGCGATGGGGAGCACTCCCCACTCCCGGGCCTGCCTGGCCCGCGAGAGGACGGGCAGTCGATAGCCTGGCGTGCATGATCGTCACCGCAGACCAGGGACCCGTGGGATCACCGACCAGCAAGGACGGCGCCGGGCTGCGGGCACCGTCCGCCCTGCGGTACGCAGGGAGCGCCGGTGAGGGCGCCGAAGCCGTGGCACCTGTCCTCCCGGGTCTCCGGGAGCTGACGGGCCGCACCATCGCCCCCGGTGATGTCCTGCGCTGGTTCGTGCACCCTGCGCTGGATGCGGCCCAGACCTGGGGGGCGACCTATGTGGCTCTCGATCTGGTGCTCGACGATGGCAGCCGGCTCTCGGACATCGCGCCCCGCGACCAGTACGGGACCCTCGCCACCGCCCGCGGACTCGGCGACGGGAAGATCCTCTACGCGGACCAGTGGAATGACGTGCAGTTGAGCCTGGAGGATCTCGTCGGCCGCACGATCACCGAGGTGCTGATGGTGCTCGACGCCCCGGCGGATCCCGAAGGTGACCTGCTCGAGGAGATCGGCGGGCCGGATGCTTCGCGGGTCGCCGACGGCGCGATGCTCACCGGCTGGATCGACGGCCCGTACCTGGGGGCTCCGCGCGCGGATCCGCCCCTCGAGGACCCGGTGGCCTGGGTCGACACCCGGCGCGGCAGCCATGCCTCGAGCGAGTTCTCCCGCGGGAACACTCTGCCGCTGACCGCACTGCCCAACGGCTTCGCTCTCTTCACTCCGGCGACCGACGCGCGCACCCGGCGGTGGGCGTACGAATACCACCGCGCCAACGGTCCGGACAACCGCCCCCGGCTCCAGGGCATGGCGCTGTCCCACCAGCCCAGCCCTTGGATGGGGGACCGTCACCAGCTGATGATGATGCCGCTGCTCGGCGCGACGCCGGATGCGAGCCCAGCGGCCCGGGCCCGGGCCTTCGACCATGACCGGGAGACTGCCCGGCCGGACCTGTACGAGGTCGCCCTGGACGGCGGCATCACGCTGCGCCTGGCACCGACAGACCACGGCGCGATCTGTGAGATCGACCTGCCGGAGCAGAGCGAGGCGCCGCACCTGCTGGTCGAGGGAGTCGACCAGCACTCGCGGGTCGATGCGGCGGGATCCGTCTTCGACGGCCGCCTGCACGCATGGGTCGACTCCTCCCCGGCACTGGGTCAGGTCCGCACCGAGGGCGCCACCCGCATGTACCTGCTGGGGCAGGTGGATCCCGCGCCGGTCTCCGTGGACCAGGCTCGGGGTGAGAGCCGGGGCAGCGTGCTGACCTTCGCTCCCGGCACCCGTCGGGTCACGGTCCGGCTGGTCACCAGCTATCTCGGTCTCGAGCAGTGCCGGCGCACGTTCGGCCAGGAGCTCGCCGAGCGCAGCTTCGAGGAGGTCCGTGCGGCCGCCCACGCGGCCTGGTCCGAGCGGCTGCAGGTGATCGACGCCCCGGATGCCGCTCCGGCTCAGCGCCGCACCCTGTACGGCAACCTCTATCGGCTGAACCTCTATCCCACCTCGCATGGGGAGAACGCGGGCAGCCTCGAACGTCCTGAGCCGGTCCACGCGAGTCCGGTGCTGCCGGTGAAGGGCGCCCCCACCGCGACCCGCACAAACGCGCAGGTGCTTCCGGGGAAGATGTACGTCAACCACGGTTTCTGGGACACCTATCGGACGTCCTGGCCGGCCTATGCGCTGCTCTATCCGCAGCTCGCCGCCGAGCTCGCGGACGGCTTCGTCCAGCAGTACCGCGAGGGCGGTTGGATCGCCCGCTGGTCTGCGCCGGGATAT
Source organism: Brachybacterium sp. AOP42-C2-15 (assembly GCF_052377065.1). NCBI lineage: Bacteria > Bacillati > Actinomycetota > Actinomycetes > Micrococcales > Dermabacteraceae > Brachybacterium > Brachybacterium sp. AOP42-C2-15. Next base: position 6,564 of record NZ_JBQSWK010000036.1, on the reverse strand, counting down.
GCGGACTGCATGACCGGCACCAGCAGCGATATCGCCTTCGCGGACCTCCACGTCAAAGGGGTCCCGCTGCCGGACCTGCTCTCCGCCTACGAGTCAGGGCTGCGCAACGCCACCGTGGCCCCGCCCTTCCCCGAGGTGGGGCGCAAGGGCAACGAGCGGGCGGTGTTCACCGGCTATGTCGACACGGATACCGAGGAGTCCGTGTCCTGGGCGCTCGAGGCGCACATCAACGACGCGGGACTCGCCGCCCAGGCGGAGCTGCTCGCGCAGCGCGCCGAGGCCGACGGCGAGGCGGTGGCGGCCGGGCAGCTGCGCGAGGAGGCGCGCTATCTTGCGGCGCGCAGCCTGAACTACCCGTTGCTGTTCGACCCCGCGATCGAGTTCTTCCAGGGCCGCCACGCCGATGGCGCCTTCGCGCAGAGCCCCGAGGAGTATGACCCTCGCGTCTGGGGCGGGGACTACACCGAGACCGACGGCTGGAACTTCGCCTTCCACGTCCCGCATGACGGGGAGGGGCTGGCCACCCTGTACGGCGGCCGCGAGATGCTGCGTGGACGGCTCGAGGAATTCTTCGACACCCCGGAGCGGGCAGACCGACCGGGCAGCTACGACACGGTCATCCACGAGATGGTCGAGGCGCGCGCAGTGCGGATGGGCCAGTTCGGGATGTCGAACCAGCCCTCGCACCACATCCCCTTCCTCTTCCACCACGTCGGAGCACCCGAGGAGGCGTCCCGGATCGTGCGAGAGGTGCACCGCCGGCTCTTCGTCGGCGAGCAGATCGGCCAGGGCTACCCGGGTGATGAGGACAACGGCGAGATGAGCGCCTGGTGGCTGCTCACAGCGCTGGGCCTGTACCCCCTGCAGCTCGGAACCGGCCGCTACCACCTGGTGGCGCCGCTGTTCCCCCGCGCCACCGTGCATCCCCTGGGCGGGACCCCGTTCTCCATCACCACCCAGGCGGAGGATCCGCAGGACACCTGCATCACCGGCATGACCGTGGACGGCCGGGAGCACCGCGACTCCTGGATCGACCACGCGGACCTGCGCGGCCGCCTGCACCTGCGCCTCGCCGCGGAACCCGCGGACTGGGGAGGGATCCCCCCGTCCCCGAGCACGCCGGGGGAGCGGCCGCAGCCGCTGCGCGATCTGTTCGCCGCCGACCCCTCGGACCCGCTGCACGATGACGACTCCCGCACCGAGCGCGCCTTCGGAACTGCGAGCGCGGTGATCGAGCTGCCGGAGCTGGGCGAGCCGCAGCAGGCCCGATTCCTCACCCTGACCTCCTCTGCGCAGACCGGCGGGGACCCGATCGCCTGGCGCCTCGAGGGATCGGACGACGGGCGCGACTGGACGGTGCTCGACGCCCGTTCCGCGCAGAGCTTCCGCTGGCGCCGACAGACCCGCCCCTTCGAGATCGCGAACCCCTGGCCCTGCCTCCATCACCGCCTGGTGGTGACGGTCTCTGAGGGGCTGCTCCGGCTGGCGGAGATCGAGCTGCTGGCCTGAGGAGCCTGAGACGCGAGCGGGCGCCTGAGGACACCGCCACGGCCGGAGAGCGGGATGCCTGAACGCCGGTCGCGCAGCGCCCACGGCCAGGTCATCAGCGCCCAGACCGCCGCGATCAGCACCGCTTCGACCAGCAGGTACTGCGGCCATGGGCCGAGCAGGTCCAGGATCGAGGGCCCTGCGGGAGCCCGGTTGAGGTAGCCGTAGTTCGCGCCGGTCAGAGCATTGCCGGTGAAGGCGATCACCGCCCACGCCGCCGTCACCGCGTAGGCGAGTCCGTAGCCCCGCCAGGTGGGCCGATAGCCGAGCCCCCAGATCAGCACCAGAGGTGCCAGCAGTCCCGCCCCATGCGCGATCCAGTACTGCGTGAACTCCAACGGGATCCACACGAAGTAGTTCACATCCGGCGTGAGCACGGACTGCAGGTTCAACGTCAGGCCCCAGAACCAGCTGACCACGATCGCCCACCGGGCCTGTGTGATCAGGGCCAGTGGCACGAGGAACCGCAGCGCGTCGGAATAGTGCAGCGGCAGGGATTCATGGAGGTTCCAGGCCCAGGGCATGAAGCCCCACGACGTCCAGAACACGGCGTTGGCGAGCAGCACCCAGCCTGCGATGCGGAGCACCTGGTCCACGCGCTGCGGTGCTGAGCGGCGGGCCCAGAGGACCAGCGCGAAAGCGGCGAGCACGAGCAAGGCGAGCATGGTCAGGTGGGCCGCGCCGTAGGCGGGCATGTGCCCGAGGGGCCCCGCGGCCAGCAGAGCGCCTGAACTGTGGCTCTCCGGCATCTCTGCTCCTTGCGCTCCGGCGAGTGCTCCGGCCGCTCTCGAGGGTCGACGTCGTCGGTCTGTCGTCTTCGCTCCGCCACGATGGTGGGCCAGCACAGGCACTCTGTTCGAGCATACGAAAGCTCCCCGCCGCGGCGGGGAGCTTCCAGTCGAGAGAGGTGTGCACCGAAGGTCATGCTCGGTGGGCGTGCTCGGAAGAGGGGAGGAGTCCGGCTCAGCCGGGCATGGCCCGGAGGATTAGGCGGCAGCGCCCTGTCGGCGGCTGCCGAGCTCCTTGAGCACGGTGACCAGCGCCGCGGAGACCAGCGTGCCGGCGAGGATCGCCACCAGGAATCCCCAGATCGGGGAGATCGCGAAGGCGACGAAGATGCCGCCGTGCGGGGCCTGCGAGCCGACGCTGAAAGCCATGATCAGCGCACCGGTGACGGCGCCGCCGGCCATCGAGGAGGGGATCACGCGCAGCGGGTCCGCCGCGGCGAAGGGGATCGCGCCCTCCGTGATGAACGCCGCCCCGAGCAGCCAGGCAGTGGCGCCGTTCTCCCGCTCCACCGGGGAGTAGAGCTTCCGGCGCACCACGGTGGACAGGGCCATCGCCAGCGGCGGCACCATGCCCGCGGCCATCACGGCCGCCATGATCTGGAAGGATGCCTCGGTGCCCTGGGAGAGGCCGGCGGTCGCGAACAGGTAGGCGGCCTTGTTGACCGGTCCGCCCAGGTCGATGCACATCATCAGGCCGATGATCACGCCGAGCAGAATCGCGGAGGAGCCGGACATCCCGGTCAGCCCGTCCTGCAGGGCGGTCATCAGGGAGGCCAGCGGGCGGCCCAGGAACAGCAGCATCAGACCGCCCACGATGAGGGTGGTCAGCAGCGGGATGATCACCACGGGCATCAGCCCGGCGAGCCACCGCGGCGGCTTCAGGGTGGTGAACCACAGGGCGACCAGGCCGGCCAGCAGGCCGGTGATCAGGCCGCCGAGGAACCCGGCACCGATCGCCAGGGACACGGCGCCGCCGATGAAGCCGGGGGCGATGCCCGGGCGTCCCGCGAGGCCGAAGGCGATGTAGCCCGACAGCGCTGCCACCAGGAAGCCCATGCCGAGGTTGCCGAGGGTGAACAGCACTGCGCCGAGGTAGAGGGCCAGACCTGCCCGATCGGTCTGCATCGCCCCGGTCGCACCGTCATAGGTCTGGGGGTCCGGCAGGGAGCCGAGCGAGAAGGTGGTCGCGACGTCCTGCGCGACGAAAGCGACGTCGAAGCCGGCGATGAGGAAGCCCAGCGCCATCAGCAGGCCGCCCGCGGCGACGAAGGGGATCATGTAGGACACGCCGGTCATCACGGCGCCCTGGATCCGTCGCGGCCAGGACTGCCGCGTCCCCGACTGCGAGGAGTCAGCAGAGCCGCTGCCGGACGCGCCGGCGGTGGGCACGCGCCGGGCCGACGGGTCCGAGGAGGCGGCGACGGCCTCGTCGATCATCTGCGGGCCGTGGGAGATGGCCCGCTTGACGGGATGCTCCACCAGCGGCAGTCCGGCGAAGCGCTCACGACCGGAGATGTTGACATCTGCGGCGACGATCAGTGCGCTCGCCGCGGCGATCTGCTCCTCGGTGAAGGGGGTGATCCCGCCCGAGCCCTGGGTCTCCACGTGCAGCTCGACGCCCTTCTCCTTCGCGGCGTTCTCGAGCGACTCGGCGGCCATATAGGTGTGGGCGATGCCGGTGGGGCAGGAGGTGATCGCCAGCAGCACCGGAGCTGCGTCGGCGTCGGGCTGCGCCACCGGTGTGGCCTCCGCAGTCGTCCCTGCGCCTGTGCTGGCGGCTGTCCCTGCTGCCGTCGCCGGGGCCGCCACGGGCTCCGGTGCGGGCTCGAGCACGGCCATGACCAGGTCGGAGACCTCATGGGGCTCCTTCACAGCACGCAGGTCCGCGAGGAACTCGGGGCGGATGAGCGCGCGCGAGAGCTGAGCGAGGAGCTTCAGATGCTGGTCGTCGGTGCCCGTGGGAGCAGCGATACCGATGATCAGATCAGCGGGCCCATCGGCGGAGCCGAAATCCACGGGCTCTGCGAGGCGCAGGAAACCCAGCGCCGCCTCATGGACCGCGTCGGTGCGGCAGTGGGGGATCGCGAAGCCGCCGGGCATGCCGGTGGCGAAGGACTCCTCGCGCTTGAGCAGCCCCGCCTCGAGGCCGTCGCGGTCGGCGCGACCGGTGGCGGAGATCAGATCAGCCATCAGGCCGATCACCGCGTGCTTGTCGCCGGGAGGATCGACCTCGAGGCGGACCAGCTCTGGGGTCATCAGGGGAGCGGACATGAGTTCTCCTTCGAACGGGCTCCTCCGCGACTGCGGAGTGAGGGCGTGCAGGGTGAGGGCAGGTTCAGAGACGGACGACGCCGGTGGCGTCGATGCGCACCTGGTCCGGCCGGGGGATGGTGGTGCCGGGCAGGCCGACGGCGGCCGTCCCGTAGGCCAGGGCGCGGGCCAGGCGCTGTGCCGGTCCCTCCCCGAGATCGCGGCCGATCAGGTAGCCCGCGGTCGCGGAGTCGCCGGCGCCGACGGTGGAGACCACCGGGCCCGCTGCGGAGGGGCAGTACCAGGCGGAACCCTCGGTGGCGAGCAGTCCGCCTGCTCCGCCGAGGGTCACCAGCACGGCGCCGACGCCGCGGTGGTGGAGGTCCAGGGCCGCCTCGTGCACTCCGGTGAGGTCACCGGCGGCGGCCTGCTGCTCGAGGGCATCGCCGTCGGTGCCGACGATCTGTCCGAGCTCCTCGGCATTGGGCTTGAGGAAGTCTGGCGCGACCTGCGGCAGTGCGGCGGCGAGCGCCATGAGCGGCGCGTCTGAGGTGTCGACCCCGACCCGGGCCCCCTGGGCGTGGAGCTGCTGCACCAGGCGCACATACTCGTCGACCGGCAGGCCCGGTGCCAGCGAGCCGGAGAGCATCACGGTGTCCTGCGGACCGGCGGTTCCCAGCAGGAGCTGTTCGAGTGCGGAGACCTCGGAGACGGACAGAGTCGCCCCGGGCTCGTTGAGCTTGGTGGTGAGCTGCGGGCTGGAGAGCACGGTGAGGTTCGTGCGCACCCTGCCCGAGATCGGGCTGGAGCGGACCGTGAGCCCCTCCGCTGCGAGCAGCGTCAGCAGTGGGTCCGCCGGTGCTGCCGGGAGCACCGCGGTGACGGGCAGGCCCGCTCGGTGGACGCCGAGCGCGACGTTGATGCCCTTGCCGCCGGGCTGGGTGTGGTCCTCGCCGATGCGATGCACGCCCCCGGGGGTGAGCGGGCCACCCAGGTCGACCGTCCGATCCAGTGAGGGATTCGCGGTGAACGTGATGATCATGCGCAGATCACCTCGACGCCGGCTTCAGCGAGGAGGGCGCTGAGCTCGGGAGGCGGTGGTCCGTCGGTGACCAGGGTGTCGACGTCGGTGAGGGCGGCGAAGGTGATCAGGCGCGTGATGCCGAACTTCGAGGAGTCTGCGAGGACCACTCGCCGGTCGGCCGACGTCACCATCGCCGTCTTCACGGCGGCTTCGTCGGGGTCGGGGGTGGTGAAGCCCTCGGGCCCCAGGCCGTTGCAGCCGAGGAACACGACCTCCGGATGGAGCAGACGGATCGCGTCGACGGTGGTGGCACCGACGGCTGCCTCGGTGGCGGGACGCACCCTGCCGGGAAGCACGTGCACCGCCAGATCGGTATGGCGCAGGGCGCCCTGCGCGATCGCAGGAGCGTTCGTGATCACGGGGCCACGGCGACCGTCGAGGTGGGGCAGGAGCTCACCGATCGTGGTGCCGGCGTCGAGCAGCACGGCGGCCTCGGGGTCGGAGGGCAGCAGACGCGCGGCGGCGAGGGCCAGGCGCCGCTTGGCCTCGATGTTGGTGATCCGGCGGGATTCGAGGTCCGGCTCCACCTCGCCGGGGTGACGCGTGACGGCCCCGCCGTGGACGCGATCCAGGAGCCGCTGTTCGGCGAGCTGGTCGAGATCGCGGCGGATGGTCTCGGTGGCCACCTCGAACTGTGCGGCGAGATCGGTGACGGTGACGCGGCCGGATTCGGTCAGCGCATCCAGGATCCGATGTCGGCGTTCTGGGGCGTACATGCATCCACCTGCTTCATCGACGGGGCGGGAGCGGAGAGCTCGGGGAGCCGTACCGCGTGAGGATCACAGTAGCCGGGAAAGCCACACAAAACAACAGTGGGAGTGTGTGGGTTTTTCTGGGTGTGCGGTGGGTCGAGCGTTGAATCCCGGAGCTGCCTGCCTGCGCAGCACCGGGCGT
>NZ_JBQSWK010000035.1:0-33076 GCF_052377065.1 Brachybacterium sp. AOP42-C2-15 | reverse complement strand
CTTCACCCGCCTCATGCAGACCGAGGGCGAGACCGCCGGGGCGGGGGCCGCTCAGGCCGCGGGAATCCCTTTCACGCTGTCGACGCTGGGCACCACCTCGATCGAGGACGTCGCCGCCGCCGCACCCCACGGCCGGAAGTGGTTCCAGCTGTACGTGATGCGGAAACGGGAGGTCTCCTACGACTTGGTGGCGCGCGCTGCACAGGCAGGCTTCGACACCCTGCAGTTCACGGTGGACACTCCGGTGGCCGGAGCACGGCTCCGCGACACCCGCAACGGCTTCTCGATCCCGCCGCAGCTGACGGCCCGCACCGTGCTGGACGCGATTCCCCGCCCCTGGTGGTGGGTCGACTTCCTGACCACCCCCACGCTCGAGTTCGCCTCACTGTCCTCGACCGGCGGCACCGTGGGTGAGCTGCTGGACTCCGCGATGGATCCGACCATCAGCTATGACGACCTCGAGATCATCCGCGGCCTGTGGCCCGGGAAGCTCGTGGTCAAGGGGGTCCAGACCCTCGAGGACTCGAAGACGTTCACCGACCTGGGGGTGGACGGGATCATCCTGTCCAATCACGGCGGGCGGCAGCTCGATCGCGCCCCGGTCCCCTTCCACCTGCTCCCGGAGGTCGCCCGCGAGGTCGGCACCGACACCGAGATCGGCATCGACACCGGCATCATGCACGGCGCGGACATCGTGGCCGCCGTGGCCCTCGGCGCACGGTTCACCCTGATCGGTCGCGCCTACCTCTACGGCCTGATGGCCGGCGGCAGGCCGGGTGTGGACCGCGCCATCGCGATCCTCTCCGAGCAGATCGTGCGCACCATGAAGCTGCTGGGCGCGCACTCCCTCGACGAGCTGGAGCCGAGGCACGTCACGCAGCTGCACCGCCTGATGCCCATGCCACGCGGGACCGAGAAGTCCGCGTCCCTCTGAGCGCTGGAAGCATCCCCTGGACATCGACCCGCATCAGGTCTTCACTCGATGGATGAGAACCCCTTTCGCCCTGACCGACATCTGCGTGGTGACGGGCGATGCGCTCGGTACCATCCACCAGAACTGGACCATCAGCGTCGATGACCGCGGCACGATCAGCTACGCGGGTCCCGCCGACAGCGCCGACCTCCCCGCCGACGGCCTGCGAGTCGACGGGCGCGGACTGTTCGTGCTCCCGGGACTCATCAACGCCCACGCCCACCTCTTCGCCGACGGCAGACCGCTCGGTGCGGCCGCCACGAATCCACGGCTGGCGAAGTACGCCACCCGGCTGATGCACACACCCGTCGGCCGTCGGATCCTGCGCAGGCGCACCCGGGAGCACGCGGCCATCCAGCTCCGCTCCGGAGTGACCACGCTGCGCACCGTCGGCGATGTCGCCTACGAGGTGGTCGCGATCCGGGATGCGATCGAGCGCGGCGACATCGTCGGGCCGCGCATCCTTCCCTCCGGTCCGCTGCTGGCGATCTCCGGCGGGCACGGCGCCCCGCAGATCGCCCTGATCGCAGATGACCCCGAGACGGCGCGCTCCCATGCCCGTCAGAACATCCGACGAGGCGCGGCGGCGATCAAGATCTCCGCCACCGGCGGGGTCACGGATGCGATCGAGATCGGCTATGCCGGGAAGCCGGAGATGCCGGAGAACTCGATGCGCGCGATCTGCGAGGAGGCGCACTCGGCCGGCGTGCTCGTCGCCGCCCACGCTCAGAGCCAGGAGGGTGCTCTCGCCGCGCTGCGGGCCGGGGTCGACACGATCGAGCACGGCAGCAGCATGTCCGCTGAGCTCATCGAACTCTTCCTGGACAACCCCGCCTCGCTGCGCGGCTACTCGGCGTTGATCCCGACCCTGCAGGCGTGCCTGCCGCTGGTGAATCTCGACCCGGAGGTCATGGGCGTGGATCCCGTGGTGAGGGCCAATGCCGATCTGGTCCTCGGGGAGATGCTCGGCGGGATCCGGGCGGCGCTCGAGAACGGGATCGCCCTGGGTGTGGGCACCGATTCCTCGGTCAGCTACGTGACGCACTCGAACTACTGGCGGGAGCTCGATCTGCTGCAGCGCGTGGGCGGGATGGAACCCGCTGCAGTCCTCCACGCCGCCACGCAGGGCAACGCGAGGATCCTGGGGCTCGACTCCGTCACCGGCTCGATCGCGGTCGGCAAGGTCGCGGACCTCGTCGTCGTGGACGCCGATCCGCTGGAGTCTTTCCGGAACCTCGCCGCGCCCCGCATGGTCATCGCGCGCGGCGAGCGGATCATCCGCCCGCAGATCACCCGCCTCGAGGAGATCGATCGCCTGCTCGACGGCCTGTGAGCACGCACCGTGAGCACGCCCTGGGAACGACTGAGGAACGGATCAGGAACGGATCAGGAACCGCCCGTCGTCGACTCCCGCTCCACAAGAGTCGGCGTGAAGCTCACGTGCCGGGGTGCGGAGTCGCCGCCAGCGATCTCCTCTTCGAGCAATGCGAGCGCGGTGCGGCCCATCAGATCAGCCGGCTGGGACACCGAGGTCAGCGGCACCACGGTGGAGCGGGCAAAGGCGATGTCGTCATATCCCACCAGCGCGATCTCCTCGGGCACCGCGACCTGGTGGCGGAACGCGAAGGCCTGCAGCACGCCGACGGCGAGCAGGTCGTTGACGCAGAACACCGCATCGGGCCGCTCTGCGGCGCTGCGCGCCACCACCTCTTCGCCGACGGTGCGGCCGGCGAGCACGGTGAGGTCCTCAGCCTCGAGCACCTCGATCTCGACGCCTGCCGCCGCGGCAGCCCGCCTCGCTCCGCGAAGGCGGTCGGCGACCTGGCGGAGATCCTGCCGCGCGGCGACCACGCCGATGCGCCGCCTGCCCAGCCCCGCCAGATGCTGCACCGCGATCTCACCCCCGGCGATGTCATCGACGCTCACCGCGGAGCCGCCAGCATCAGGGTCGCCCTCGAGCAGCACCACAGGGGTGCCGCGGCCGCGGATCGCCTCGACCAGCTCGGCGCTGCCGCCCGTGGAGGCCAGCAGGATGCCGCGCACCCGCTGCTCCTCGAACAGGGACAGATACAGCCGCTCGCGCCGCTCCCGATTGCCGGCGCTGCCGGCGATGACCATCAGCTGCGAGTCCTCGGCCGCGGCTTCGATCCCGCCCACCAGCTGGGCGTAGAACGGGTTCCCGGAGTCCAGGACGATCGCGCCGACGGTGCTCGAGCGTCCGAGCTTCAGCTGGCGGGCGGCATCGTTGCGCACATAGCCGAGCCGGGCGATCACGGCCTCGACCCGTTCCCGGCGGTCCGGGGAGACGATGTCGGGGCGGTTCAGCACGTTGGAGACGGTGCCGACGGAGACTCCGGCCTCTCGCGCGACGTCCTTCATGCCCACGGTGCGGGCTGTGGCCATCACGCATGCTCCTCAGCTGGTCCGCCCGGCCCGGGAAGATCGCCGCGAGCCGCTGCCCTGATTTTATCCTGACGTGCGCGAAGGGGCGGCGGATCGCCGCACGTGGACCCGGCTTCGGCCCAGATCACGAAAGCGGCTCACCCCGCACCGATCTCCGCCCCGCGTCCTATGCTCTGGCTCAGGAGGCCCGCGCCGGGTGGCTGGGCAGCTCGGGACCTCCGCCCGAGCAGGCGACGGCCTTTGGAGGTCACGATGAGCACCGATCCACGAGACAGCGCCGCCCCGACGGGCCACAGCCCATCCGACGAGCCCATCACCGCAACGCACCCGGAATCGCCACCGCAGCAGTCCCCCGCCGTCGCGCGCCCGCGCCATGGATCCGGGCTGGTCGCGCGGATCCTCACGATCGTGTACGCCCTGGTGGTCGCCCCGATCGCCACCGGCCTGCTCGCCTATGGCGGCAGCACGCTGGTCAGATTCGCGATGTCCCGCGGATACGTCGATGCCTCGCTGGGCGAGCTGCTGGCAGGGCCTGCAGGTGCCCGGGTCTTCCTCGGGGCGGGGCTGGGGATCCTGCTGCTGGCGAGCATCGTGGCCACCGGGGTGGTGAGCTCCGCGGGACTGCTCGCCGTCGGGGTGCTGGGACTGCTCAGCGTCGCGATCTCCGCCGTCCCGGAACTGGCGTTCCAGATCTATCAGCACCGCCCGCCGATGGTTCCCCAGGAGGCGCTCGACGGGATCGTCTACGGGCTTCCCCTGCTGCTCCATCCGCTGATCGGCGGGCTCGGGCTGGCGCTGGTGATCGCGCGCCGCCGTCCGGATCCGCATCTGGTCGTCTCTCTGCTCGGCGTGATCGTCGTCCCGCTCGGGCTGCTGCTCGCGTCCCTGATGCTGCTCCGTGGGCACGCCGACGGGGTACGCATGGCCATGGTCTCGTTCTACACCGAGACGCAGCTGACCACCGTGGTCCTCGTCGTGCTCGGGGCGCTGCTGCTGGGCATCGCCGCAGCCGCTTCCCGCTGGTCGCCGTATGCCCTGGTGATCCCTGCGATCGTGCTGCTGCTCGTGTCCGCCGGAATCTACTTCTCCGCTGTCGAGCTGATCCCGCCGGCGGTGTGGTCCGACCCGGCGGGCCAGGCGGGAATGCAGTTCCTGTTCATCGGCGGCGGTTTCGCAGTCGCCGTGGTGATGCTGGTCCACACCGCTGTGCTGGCGATCGTGCGGGCACGGTCCCGGCACCGGCAGCGGATCTCTGCGCTGGCGGCGCCGACCACGGCGGCACCCGCCGGGCCCGCCAGCACCGCAGACGCCGCCGGCGCGTCCGGCACGACGGGCACTGCCGGCACGGCGGGCTGACGTCCTCGACGCCGGCGCGTGATCTCGGACGGCCCCGGGCTCACGCCGTCGGCGCGTGCACCAGCTCTGCCGGTGAGGTCCAGGTGTGCACCGCATCCTCACGCGCCCAGCTCACGCCGAGCTCGGTGAAGGGCCGGCCCGCATCGAGGGCCGCCAGCAGGGTGGCCTCGATATCCTCGACGACGGGATGGGCCTGCTCCCCCTCCCCCTGCCAGTCGATGGCCGAGGCGTGGATCGGGAGCGGATCGGGGACGGATTGGATCGCCTCGAGCACCGCGGAGAACGCCGAGGTGCTCTCGAGCGGGGACAGCAGCGCCACCGAGCGGTCGCGCACATGCGCGGCGAGATTCTCCATCAGGTCGGTGCGGGGGTGGCGGAGCTCCTCGACCGCGCCATCCCCCACCGTGCGGGCGGAGCGGTCGTCGGTGTACCAGAGCCGGTGGCGGCCACTGGTACCGATGATCTCGACCCAGGGCGCGTGCTGCTCCGGAGACGTGGTGGTCAGGGCGCAGACCACGGCGGGGCCGTCCCCGCTCGGGTCGATCCGCAGGAAGGTGGTGTCGTCGGCCTCGATGTCGTGGGCGCGGCGCAGCTCGGTGGTGACCGAGGAGATGTCCGCAGCCTGCTGGATCCCGGCGATGACCAGGCCGGCATGCACGGCATGGGCGAGCGGGTTGGTGGCCACGCCGTCGGCCACCCGGCGGCCGTCCAGGCGTCGCCTGCCCGCCCAGGCGGAGCGGCGGTAGTAAGCGCGGTCGCGCGACCAGGCGCCGTGCACCCGTACCGCGGTGATCTCGCCGAGACTCCCGGCGGCGACTTCACCGGCGAGCACATCCACCCCGGCCCCGCCCCGGGCCTGGAAGCCGACCTGCACGCTGCGGCCGGCGCCGCGGGCGGTCTCGAGCAGTCGCCAGTGGTCGGCGAGCGCCGGCACCGGGGGCTTCTCGAGGTAGACGTCGAGCCCGGCGGCGAGCGCCTCGGTCGCGAGCGGCACATGGGTGTCGATCGGGGTGGCGATGGCGACGATCTCGGGGCGGTCCTCGGCGGGCAGCGCGGCGAGCAGATCAGCGAGGGAGCGGTGGTGGATCCCGCGCAGCTCCTCGGGCGGATCTGCCACGTCGACCACCCCGACCAGGCGGGCAACCCCCATCTCGGACAGACGGGCGAGATTCCGCAGGTGGGCGGCACCGTAGCCGCGGGTGCCGATCAGGGCGACGCGCACCGGCGCTCCCGGATCCACGGCGGCGGTCGGCATGTCGGGGGCGCTGGGGGCACTGGGGGTCATGCGGACTCCTGAACGGCGGGAGCCGAGGACTCCGTGCGGGCGAGATCGGTTCCCAGGGTAGCGGCGACATCCACCGGCGCCCCGGTCTGGAGGGAGATGTTGCCGCAGATCCCGACGGCGATCGCGCGGAAGCCGTCGCGGTGGTCGGAGGTGCGGCCCAGCGGGTCCTCTGCCACCCCCTGGAAGATGTCGCGCAGCATGATCGCGTCACCTCCGCCGTGGCCACCCACGCCCTCGGGGATCTCGACCTGGTGCGCAGGTTCGAAGTGCTTCTGGAGGATCAGCCGCTCCCCCCGCTCGCGCGCACCCTGGTCCGCCGCGGTCACCGCGATCGCGCTGGGATCCAGGTGGGTCTCCGCGCCGGCGGGGATCACCTCGGCGCGCTCGATCACCTCCAGCTCTGCGCGGCCCCGGGTGCCGTTGACCGCGACCCGGTAGCCCTCCCAGGGGCTGTGGGCGTTCAGGGCGTAGGTGAGCACGGTTCCGCCGGAGTAGTCGACGATCGCGGTGAGGTTGTCCTCGGTGGTGATGCCGGGTCCGAACACGGACTGGTCGCGGCGGTAGCCGTCATGCTGCTCGGCATCGAGGTAGAGGTTCTTCAGCCTCTCGTCGTCCCGCAGATCCAGCTCGAAGGGGTCGTGGGCACCGTCGTGGGTGCCGCGCTCGGGCAGCGGTTCCTGGCCGCGGCCAGTGGCGTTGTCCTGGCCATAGAACTTCAGGCCGCCGCGGGCGTAGACCCGCTCGGGGACGGCGTCGGTCCACCAGTTCACCAGGTCGAAGTGGTGGCTGGACTTGTGGACGAACAGCCCGCCGCTGTTGGCCTTGTCGCGGTGCCAGCGGCGGAAGTAGTCCGCGCCGTGCTGGGTGTCCAGCACCCACTCGAAATTCACCGAGACCACCTCGCCGATCTCTCCCGAGGCGATGATCTGCTTCAACGCGGTGTTGCGCGGGCTGTAGCGGTAGTTGAAGGTCACCAGCACCTGACCTCCGGTGCGGTCGATCGCCTCCTGGATCACGCGGGCGGAGGGAGCGTCGATGGTCAGCGGCTTCTCGACGATCACGTCGGCGCCCGCCTCCAGGGCCCGCACCACAAGCTCGGCGTGGGTGCGGTCGGGGGTGGTGACGATGACTCGTTCGACCTTCCCGTCGGCGATCACGCGTTCGAGGTCCTCGGGTCCGGCGAGCTCGACTCCGGCGAAGGCCGGGTGGCGGTCGCGGTGGTACTCCCGGCGGGCGGGGTTCGTGTCGAGCAGGGCGATCAGCTCGGCGTCGGCGGCGTGATCGCCGGCCATCGCGTCGAGATACATCTGGGCGCGGTGGCCGGTGCCGATCAGCGCATAGCGGGTGGGCATGTCTCTCCTGGGGGTGCGTACTGCGAAGGGGTGATGGCTCGAGCCGTACCAGTCGCGAGGCGAGCCGGGCGCGGCCCGCGATCGGACGATTCCGAGCCGATTACGAGCCGGAAGTGGCTCGGAATCGTACGATCGCGCCCGACGGGGCCGGGTGTGGAGCGGGGAGCGGCGGGGGTGGAGGCGGGCGGGGTGGAGGCGGGCGGGGTGGGTGCGGGCGGGGTGGGTGCGGGCGGGGTGGGTGCGGGCGGGGCGGGTGCGGGCGGGGCGGGTGCGGGCGGGGCGGGTGCGGGCGGGTGTTGCGCGGGCGGGGCGGGCAGCGGAGCCGGCTACTTGATGCCGGTGGTGGCGAAGCCCTTGACGAGGAACCGCTGACCGAACAGGAACACCAGGAACAACGGGATCAGGGAGACCACCGACATGGCGAACATGGCGCCCCAGTCGGAGGAGCCCTGCGTGTCCAGGAACGACTTCAGCGCGAGCGGCACGGTGAAGTTGTCCGGGCTGGTGAGGTAGATGAGGGAGCCGAAGAAGTCGTTCCACATCCACATGAACGTGAAGATCGTGGTGGTCGCGAGCGCCGGCAGCATCAGCGGCAGGATGACCTGGAAGAAAATCCGGAAGTGGCCGCAGCCGTCGATGCGCGCCGCCTCGTCCAGCTCGCGGGGGATGCCGCGGATGAACTGGACCATGAGGAACACGAAGAACGCGTCGGTGGCCAGGAACTTCGGCAGGATCAGCGGAAGCATCGTGTTCACCCAGCCGGTCTGGGAGAAGATGATGTACTGCGGCACGATCACCACGTGGATCGGGAGCATGAGGGTCATCAGCATGATCGCGAAGGCGATGTTGCGGCCCCAGAACTTCAGCCGGGCGAAGGCATATGCCGTCAGCGAGCAGGCGATGAGGTTGCCGATCACGCAGCCCAGCACCAGCAGGGTGGAGTTCATCAGGTAGTGCGAGAACGGCTGCGCGAGGGATTCCCAGCCGCGCTGGTAGTTCGAGAAGTCCAGGCTGATCGGGAACAGACCCGGGCTGCGGAAGATCTCCTCATTGGGCCGCAGCGACGAGACGACCATCCACAGCAGCGGATAGATCATGACGATGCTCGACACGATCATCACCGCGTGCCGTACACCGCCGCGGACCATGCGCCGCGGTCGGGTCCTGGGGACGGTCCGGGCCTCGGACGCACCGGGCCCGCGCTGCGGGTCGGCTGCGGAGTGCGCAGCGGTCGGGGATTCGCTCTGCAGATCAGTCATCGTAGAACACCCAGAACTTGGAGACGAAGAAGTTGATGGCGGTGAAGATCGCGACGATGATCAGCAGCAGCCAGGCCATCGCCGAGGCGTACCCCATGTCGAACTGGGTGAAGCCCTTCTGGTACAGGTACAGCGTGTAGAACATCGTCGAGTCCGACGGACCGCCGGTGCCGCCCGAGACCACGAACGCCTGGGTGAACGACTGGAAGGCGTTGATCACCTGCAGCACCACGTTGAAGAAGATGATCGGTGTGAGCAGCGGGATCGTGATCCGGAAGAACTGCGCCAGCTTCGAGGCACCGTCGACCGACGCGGCCTCGTAGTACATCTCCGGGATCTGCCGCAGGCCGGCCAGGAAGATGATCATCGGGGAGCCGAAGGTCCACACGTGCAGCAGGATGATCGTGCCCAGCGCGGTATCCGGGTTCGAGACCCAGCCGGGCAGATTCTCGAAGCCGAACATCCCTGCGACCTGGTTGATCAGGCCGTTCGCGCCGAACATCTGGCGCCACAGGATCGCGATCGCGACCGAGCCGCCCAGCAGCGAGGGCAGGTAGAACACCGAGCGGTAGAACGCCAGGCCCTTGATGCCCTGGTTCAGCACCACCGCGAGCAGCAGCGCCGCGACCAGCTGCAGCGGCGTGCCGACGAACACGTAGATGAACGTGACCACCAGCGAGTTGTGCAGACGCGAGTCCGCGATCATCTCCTTGATGTTCTCCAGCCCCACGAAGTTCGGTGCGGCCAGCAGGCTGTAGTCCGTGAACGCGAGCACGAACGAGGCGATCATCGGGATCAGCGTGATCCCCAGGAACCCCAGCAGCCACGGCAGCATGAAGACTGCCGCCTGCTTGTTGTCGGGGTGCTTCTCCTTCGCGCCGCCCTTCTTGCGATTCGCAACGATCTGGGTGAGTTCACCGACCGCGCTCATAGGCTTCTTCCCTTCTTCATGGGGATCTCGGGGCCGGTCCGCCTGAGGTCGTGACCTCGACGGACCGGCTTCCGGGATGACGGTCTGCTCAGCCCAGGGCTCCGGCGAGGTCGTCGAGCACGCGCTGACCGGCCTCGGCCGGAGTGAGCGTGCCGAAGAGCATGTCCTCGCAGGCACGGGTGAGGATGTCCTCGAACTGACCGCCGCCCTGCGGCGTGATCTCGGGTGCCTCGCCGAGCTCCGCCTCGACCGATTCGAGGAAGTCCACGGCCTTCATGTTCGGCTCGTCCAAGTCCGGGACGATCGCCTCGCGCACGGTGAGGTTGCCGGGCACGCCGCGCTCGACCGAGAGGATCTTGCCGGCGTCGGGAGAGTTGACGAGGAAGTCGACGAAGGCGACAGCGGCCTCCGGGTTCGCGGCCTTCGCGGAGACCGCCCAGTACATCGAGGCCTTGTACCAGAGCTGCGCGTCGGAGGCGGAGCCCGTCATCGACGGCGGCCGGAGCACGACGACGCCCGAAGGGACCAGCCCGTCGTGGGCGACGACCTGGTTCGACCAGGCCACGGTCATGGCGACCTTCCCGGTCGCGAACAGCGACTGGTCCATCGCCTGGGCGGCGTCCTCGACCGAGACGCTGGCGCTGGGGCCGGCCTCCTCGTCCTGGACCTTCTTGGCCCATTCGAACCACTTGGTGGCGGTCGCCGCGTCGAAGCCCGCCGCCCCGTCCTTGTACTGGTCCTGGCCCGCCTGGCGCACATACACCTGGAACAGGCCCTGGACGGAGCCCATCTGGGTCATGCCGAAGGTGCCGTCGGGCGTGGCCTCGGTGATCTTCGTGGCGGCCTCGATGAGGTCGTCCCAGGTCCAGGTGGTGTCGTCCGGGATGTCGACGCCGGCCGCCTCGAAGACCTCGGGGTTGATGAGGAAGGCGAGGGCGTTCAGTCCGGCGTTGATCGCGGCGAGCCCCACCTCCGGCAGCTCGCCGACCTCGACCGAGCCCGGCGCGAAATCGGCGGTGTCCAGGCCTGCACCGGCGAGGTCGAGCAGTGCACCGCGGCCGCCGTACTCGGCGAGGTACTTCTCGTCCATCTGGACGATGTCGGGGAAGTCGTTGCCGGCGGTCTGGGTGGCGAGCTTGTCCCAGTAGCCGCTCCACTCCCCGGGCTCGAGGGCGATCGTGACGTCGGGCGCAATCTCCGCGTAGGCGTCGACGACCTTCTGGGTGTTCTCGTCGCGGGTGGGGTTGCCCCACCAGGCGAGGCGGAGCGAGGCGGAGCCGTCCTCGCCGCCCGAGCCGCCACCGGAGCCGCCGGAGGCGTTCGGGCCACAGGCTGCGAGGGCGGTCAGGCCGGGGACGGCGATGCCGAGCGAGAGTGCGGAGCGTCGGGTGAGCATCAGATCTCCTTTGATCGTGAAAGACGGCGACGGGTCGGGTCGCAGCGGGTGGGGCCGACGAGGTCGGTGGTCGGGGGTGGGATGTCCACCCGAGGGCGACGGCGAGCGGTGGTGGATGCCCCAGCGCCTGCGGGCCCCGGGCATGCCGCTCCGGGCGGGACCGGAGCGTGCGCTGCGCCCGGAGGCTCCGACCGCAGCACCAGCGGAATGAAACTTTTGCACCCGCCAGGCGATCACGTCCCGGTCTTACCGGATCGTGGACCGCGTGGTGGTGAATGCAAGGAAAGCGCTTGTCCGCAGGTTTGTCAACTGTTCCAGATCTCGCTCGCGTCACGAACCCTGCCCTCGCGAGAACGCGTCTGGAATGAGAACGTTTTCAGGCGAGCCGACCCACCCGAGGTCGGCAGACGAGCCTCGCGCGGCAGCTCTCGCGCACTGCGCTCTGAAACGCCTCATTCTGGGGCTGGGACCATCCGGTTCACCCTCATCGCCCTGTCCGCACAGTGCTGTTCATCTGTGCGCCATCCGCGGCCGTTAGCCTCCGGCGCACTGGACGGCGCGCAGGAGGAGGGCCCGATGGACTTCACCGCATGGGCGATCGCCCTGATGGAGCTGCTCGGAGGCCCGGGCACGGCACTGGTGATCGCCGCCGAAGCGCTGTTCCCGCCGATCCCCGGCGAGATCCTGCTGCCCTTCGCGGGGGTCGCCGCAGCCGCCGACGGCCAGCACGTGCTGGTCCCGCTGGCGTGGACCACGCTCGGTTCGGTGTTGGGCGGGCTCGGGGTCTACGCCGTCGGCCGCGCCCTGGGGCTGCATCGCACCAAGGCGGTGGTGAGCCGCCTGCCGCTGCTCGAGGAGCGCGATGTCGACGCGGCGATGCGCTTCTTCGAGCGCTGGGGCTTCCCGGCGGTGGCGATCGCCCGCTTCGTGCCGATGGTGCGCACCGTCATCTCGATCCCGGCCGGGATCGAGCGGATGCCGGTGTGGCTGTTCGCCCTGGCCACGGGGCTGGGCTCCGGGGTGTGGAATGCGCTGTTCGTCGTCACCGGGTATGTGTTCGGGCAGGCCGGGGGTGAGCTGCTCGAGGGGTTCGTGCGCCTGTACTCCGGGGTGGTCGCGGCGATCGGGGTGCTTGCGGTGCTCGTCATCGTCGTGCGTCGGATACGTGCCCGACGGGAACGTCCCACACCGCCTACGCTCGAGGAATGACCAGCGAGCCCGCCTCCGCCCCCGACGCCGCTCGCGCAGATGCAGCAGGCAGCGCAGGCAGCGCAGGCAGCGCAGGCAGCGCCGACGATCCCGGGATCGCTCGCGCAGGCTCCGCGGACGTCGGCCGCTGGTTCGCGACCGCCACCCGCCGCAACCCGGACGGCCCCGGCCCCACCCGCGGCGGACCCCGACTGCCCGCCTGGGGCCCGATGGACGGGGCGCAGTACGGCCACCGCAGCCCCGGCGAGGAGATCGATGCCGCCCTCGACCTGCTGTCCGGGGCGCCGGTAGCGGTGCTCACCGGGGCGGGGATGTCCACCGGCTCCGGCCTGCCCGACTACCGCGGGCGTGATGCGGTGCCCCGCTCCCCGATGACCTACCAGGAGTTCATGGGCCACGACCTGGCCCGTCGGCGCTACTGGGCGCGCTCCACGGTGGGGTGGGAGCAGTTCCGCGCCGCCCGCCCCGGCGCCGCGCACCGACTGCTGGCCGCGCTCGATCCCGCGGCCTTCTCGATCACCGCAGTGATCACCCAGAACGTGGATGGGCTGCACGCGACGGCCGGCTCCGATCCGGTGATCGACCTGCACGGACGGCTCGACCGCGTGCGCTGCCAGCAGTGCGATGCGCTCTCCTCCCGCACCGCACTGCATCAGCGGCTGCTGACGATGAATCCCGAGCTCGCCGCACGGCTCGGACAGCTCACGGCCGACGCCGCCCAGGCCCCCGACGGGGACGCCGAGGTGGATCGCACCAGCAGCTTCCGCTACCCACCGTGTCCGTTGTGCGGCGGGATCCTCAAGCCCGATGTGGTGTTCTTCGGGGAGTCTGCGCGCCGCGAGGTGGTGGCCGCGGCCTTCGCATCGCTCGAGGCTGCCGAGGCGCTGCTGGTGCTCGGCTCGAGCCTCACGGTGCAGTCCGGGCTGCGGTTCGTCCGGGCTGCCGGCCGTCAGGGCAAGCCCGTGGTGATCCTCAACGACGGTCCCACCCGCGCCGATCCGGACGCCACGCGGCGCCTGCACGGACGGCTCGAGGACGTCCTCGGGCGCTGGGTGGCCCGGGCCTGAGGCCTGAACGCAAGGCCCTGCGTCCCGCGCCCCGTACCCTGCGTCCTGTCATCTTGCCCGGTGCGGTCTCAGCCCTGCGCGCTCACCAGCACCGTTGCCAGCGCATGCAGCTCCGCGGAGTCGACGCTGCGGAACTCCAGCCGGGGATCCTCGGTGCCCGGATCCAGGGCCTCCATCACGAGCACCTCGTCGCCGGTGGCGTACACGCTGGTCTGCCGCACTCCGCCGTCGGCCGTGGTGACGAGGGTGAACACGGTCAGCGCGCGAGTGGCGGCGAGGCGCTGCGCGAGCGGGCTCTCGGCCAGCTGGGATGCGCGGAGCTGCATCGGCTCCCCGCGGCCGGCCGCCACCCCGGCGGGGTCCACGAAGGCCAGCAGGCGGGCGTTGACCTGCGAGGAGCCGAGCGGCGTGAAGCGGTGGATGCCGAGCGCGGTGACCTCCTCCTCGAGCACTCCGCCCTCATGCACGTAGTAATGCAGGCGGTGCACCTCGGGGCCCTGCGGGCTCTGCACCGTGCGTTCGGCGGTGGTGAACACGGAGGCGGTGCGGCGCAGCACCAGGCAGCCGGCGAGCTCCGGATCCGCCCGCCACTGCTCGCGGCCTCCGGCCGGGTCGGCGTCCGCGCTCACCAGGCCGGCGGCGATCAGCGCCCGCAGTCCCACCCCGGCCGCGAAGCGTCGCTGATCAGGATGTTCATCGAGCCAAGGGGTCGCGGCGAACTGCGGACGTGCGTAGCCGTCCAGCGCTGCGAGCTGCTCATCGGTGAGGGCGACCAGCAGCTCCGCCTCGCCCTCCGAGGCGCGGGCCAGCACCTCGGCGGCAGCGGAGACATCCGCCGCGGTGTAAGCCACCGGCGCCTCCGGGTCGCTCGAGCCGAGGCCGGCCGGGAGATCCGGGACCGCCCCCGGGGCCGACGGGTCCGCCCAGGCGGGCGCAGCCGGCGCGGGCGACGGCTCAGCTGCGTCCGCGCGAGAGGGGTGGTGCTGGTCTGCGGAGGACTGACTCATCCCTCGACACTATCTGCCAGCCCGGTCACGTCCATCCCCTCCCAGCTGTCGTCACGGCACCCATCCAACGACAGCTCAGAGGGGATGGCCCGCCACCTCCTGCGCCGAGGGTCGACAATGGACGGGAACCGCCATCCGCGCGAAGGAGACGATCACCGATGACCGCTCAGCCACTCCTGCTCGACCTCAACGCCGATCTCGGGGAGGGCTTCGGCGACTGGTCGATGGGGGACGATAAGGCGATGCTCGACGTCGTGACCACGGCCAATATCGCCTGCGGAGGGCATGCCGGGGATCCCCGCACGATGCGCGCGGCCGTCCGGGCGTGCCGTGAGCGGGGCGTCGCACTCACCGCGCACGTCGCCTATCCGGATCTGCAGGGCTTCGGCCGACGGTTCCTCGACATCACCCCCGTCGACCTCACCGATCAGCTGATCGTGCAGGTGGGCGCACTGCAGGCGATGGCTCACGCGGAGGGGACCACGGTGCGGGGAATCAAGCCGCACGGCGCTCTGTACACCGCGATCACCTCTCACCAGGGCCAGGCGGCGGCCGTGGTGCAGGCGCTGGTCGAGCTCGGCGGCGCCCTCCCTCTGGTCGCCGCTCCGGGTGCCGTGGTGGTGGAGCTGGCCCGAGAGTCCGGGATCGAGGTGGTGCTCGAGGGATTCGCCGATCGTGCCTATCTGGCCGACGGGGCCCTCTCGCCGCGCAGCCGCCCCGGAGCGGTGCTCACCGACCCTGCGGCGGTGGCCGCGCAGGCGCTGTCGATCGCGGTCGAGCACGGGGTGCGCACGGCGGAAGGGTCCTGGGTGGAGCTGCCGGTCCGCACGCTCTGCCTGCATGGGGACACCCCCGGCGCGGTCGCCCTCGCCCATGCGGTGCGGGCCCGCCTCGAGGAGGCCGGCGTGAGCGTCGAGGCGGCGCTATGACCACGAACGCCGAGTGCCTGGACCCGCCGCTGGCCACACACCGGACCGGGGAGAGCGCGCTGCTGGCCGAGTACCCGGACACCGCCGCCGTGCTCGCCGCAGCGGCTGCGGTCGAGCTGCTCGCCCCGCCGCACCTGGTGGACCTGGTCCCGGCAGAGCGCACTCTGCTGCTGGTCGGGACGGCTGCCCGGGATGTCGCGGCCCTCACCGCCCTCCTCGACGAGCTTCCGGTGCCTGACGCACTGGAGGAGACTGCCGCAGAGGTCCAGCTCGGGATCGTCTACGACGGTGAGGACCTCGACGAGGTTGCCGCGCTGCTGGGCATGAGCAGTCAGGCGCTGGTCGCCGCGCACTCCGCGACCCGGTGGACTGCGGCCTTCGGCGGCTTCGCGCCCGGCTTCGCCTACCTGGTCCCCGACCTCGAGGGCCCCTCCGAGGGCGGTATCCGCTGGGAGGTTCCCCGCCTGGCCGAGCCGCGCACCGCCGTGCCGGCTGGGTCAGTGGGCCTCGCCTCCCGCTACTGCGGGGTCTACCCGCGGCCCTCCCCCGGCGGCTGGCAGCTGATCGGACGCAGCGACGCCTCCCTGTTCGACGAGCACCGGGACCCGCCGGCACTGCTGGTGCCCGGCACCCGGGTGCGATTCCTCCCGCAACGGGCGACGGCACGATCCTCGACCACCGCGCTCAGCCGCCCCGCCCAGGAGGGCGCCGGCCCCAGGCGACGAGGCCGCCGGCACGCAGCAACGCCCACCCCGTCGACCCGCACCGTGCTCGAGGTGGTCTCCCCCGGCCCCCAGACCCTGCTCCAGGACGCAGGACGACCCGGCCTCGCGACCATCGGTGTGAGCGCTTCAGGCAGCTTCGACCAGGGGGCACGGATCCGCGCCAACATCACGGTCGGCAATCCAGCGCGGGCCGCGGTGCTCGAGACGCTGATCGGGCCGTTGGAGCTGCGGGCCGAGGCGCCCACCGTCGTCGCCATCACCGGGGCGTCGGCGCCCTGGGAGGTGCGTCGCGCCGATGACCCAGGGCACCCGCCGATGGCATCGACCATCACCGCGGGCGAGCAGCCGATCGCACTGGATCCTGGAGACCTGCTCTCCGTGGGGCCCGCAACCGACGGGCTGCGCCTCGTGGTGGCGGTGCGCGGCGGGATCCGCGCCGACGGTGGAGAGGTGCTCGGATCGATGTCCCGCGACACCCTCTCCGGCCTCGGCCCGGCGCCGCTGACGGCTGGGGACAGGGTGCGAGTCGGTGAGGAGCACGGTCTCGATGCGGTCCCGAGCACAGTCCCGCTCGCAGAGGACCCCGGCCCTGCCTCTGCCCTGCAGGCACCCCGGAGTTCGGCAGCTGGTGGCGATGATGGCGCGGACAGCACACCGGTGCTCGAGGTCCCGGTGCATCCCGGACCTCGCGACGGGCTCCTCGGCCCGTCGGCCCTCTCCCAGCTGCTCACCACCACCTGGACCGTCCGGCCCGATTCGGACCGGGTCGGGGTCCGGCTGGAGGGGCCGGGCCTGCCCGTCCCCCCAGGCAGCGGTTCTCTGCCCAGTGAGCCGATGGTTCCCGGTGCGATCCAGGTACCGCCCTCGGGGCTGCCCGTGGTGTTCGGCCCGGATCATCCCACCACCGGCGGGTATCCGGTGATCGCAGTGGTCACGCGCGCAGGTCTGGACCGTCTGGCCCAGGCGGCGCCGGGGGCAAGGGTGCGGCTCCTCGCGGTCCGGTGAGGCCCGCGAGACACGAGATGACACGATGGGCCCATGCCTCGCCTCCTCCCGGACCCCGTATACTTCGCCTCACTGCCCAAGGTGATCAGCTCCGGGGCGGTGATCCTGCGTGATGAGCACGGGCATCTGGTGGTGGAGAAGCCGAACTACCGCGACCACTGGCTGCTGCCCGGTGGCGGGGTCGATGCCGGTGAGGACGCCCGGCAGTGCGCCCGGCGCGAGGTGCAGGAGGAGCTCGGCATCGAGGTCGAGGTGGGGCGGATGCTCACCGCCGACTGGCTGCCCTCGAGCGCGGTGCGCAGCTCCCCGATGGGGGTGCATTTCCTCTTCGATGCGGGGATCGTCCCCCGCGCCCAGCTCGAGGCGACGGTGGTGCCGCAGGCCTCCGAGCTCGACGACTGGGCCCTGATCGACGAGTCCGAGATCGATATTCTCGGCCCCTGGGGTGCGGCGCGTGCCCGCCGGGCGCTGGCGGTGCTGCGGGGCGAGCTCGAGGTCGATCTGGTGTCCCACGCACGGGGCTGAAGGGGCTCCGCAGAAACGCAACACATCTGAGACCTCCGACTTTTTCTCACAGTGACCAGGAGTGGGAGGCAGATTCCCCCTCCCCCAACGGTCGGCCTGTGATCCAGGCCTCATGACCTGGGCGACAACTGGGGCATGCTGTGGCCACCCCATCCCCCGTCGTCGGAGCTGAGAATGAGCAACTCGACCACCTCCTCACCGCTGTCGGCCCCCTCGGCCGAGCACCGTCTGACCAGGTCACAGCGCCTGGACCGTCTTCCCTTCACCCGCAGACACGGCCGCCTGCTGGGCGCCTCCGGCATCGGCTGGGCACTTGATGCGATGGACGTCGGCCTGATCTCCTTCGTGATCGCGGCGCTCAGCGTGCACTGGGAGCTGAGCAAAGCTGACGGCTCCCTCATCGCCTCCGCCGGGTTCGCCGGGATGGCGATCGGAGCGAGCGTGGGCGGGCTGCTGGCCGACAGGATCGGCCGCCGCTCCGTCTTCGCCCTGACCCTGCTGGTCTACGGCCTCGCGACCGGCGCCTCGGCGCTCGCGATGGGTGTGGGCGCCCTGATCGTGCTCCGCTTCGTCGTGGGCCTCGGCCTCGGCGCGGAGCTGCCCGTCGCCTCCACCCTGATGAGCGAGTTCGCGCCGGCCCGGATCCGCGGCCGCGTGATCGTCTGGCTCGAGGCGTTCTGGGCGCTGGGATGGATCCTCGCCGCCGTGATCGGCACCTTCGTCGCCGCCTCGGGCCCGACCGGATGGCGCTGGGCACTCGCGATCGGGCTGGTGCCCGCCGCCTACTCGCTGGTGGTGCGGCTGGGCATGCCGGAATCGGTGCGATTCCTGGAGCAGAAGGGCCGCCACCAGGAAGCCGAGCAGGTGGTGCGCAGCTTCGAGAGCGCCGCCGGGATCGACGCCCCGACGGATGAGGCCGACGGAGTGGACGGGCAGGGCGGCGCCGCTCGCGCCGACGATGCCGTTCGTGCCGACAGTGCCGTTCGTGCCAACGGCGCCGACGTATCGGATGCCCCCGTCGCGGCGCGGGTCGCTGCTGACGAGGTGGGTGCCATCCCGGCGGCGGACACGGTCGATGCGTCGGCCGGGATCTGGTCGAAACCGCTGCGCGCCCGCACCGCCGGGCTGTGGGCCGTATGGTTCTGCATCAATCTGGCCTACTACGGGGCCTTCATCTGGATCCCGACACTGCTGGTGGACCGCGGTTTCACCCTTACCCAGTCGTTCACCTTCACCCTCATCATCACCCTCGCCCAGATCCCCGGCTACGCCGCCGCGGCCTGGCTGATCGAGGTGCTCGGCCGACGCTGGACCCTGACAGTCTTCCTCTCGGGCTCGGCCCTCGCCGCGATCGGCTACGGCCTCGCGGACACCGAGTGGACGATCATCGCCGCAGGCTGTGCGCTGAGCTTCTTCAACCTCGGCGCGTGGGGCGCCCTGTACGCGATCGGGCCGGAGCTGTACCCGACCCGCGTGCGCGGCACCGGCACCGGCGCGGCCGCCGCCTTCGGGCGCATCGCCTCGATGCTGGCCCCGTTCCTGGTGCCCGTGCTGCTGGTGGCAGGCGGGCAGGTGCTCGTCTTCGTCGCCTTCTCGATCGCGTTCGCCCTGGCCGCGGCCGCCGCCTTCACCCTCCCAGAGCAGCGCGGGAAGGCCCTCGCGGACTGACCGGGCGCGCCGCCGGCCGAGCAGCCCGCCACCGCACCGCACCGCACCGCACCGCACCGCACCGCACCGCACCGCACCGGCGACAGTCAGCTGGCGAACCAGAATCGGTGGTGCGCAGGTTCGCCAGCTGACTGTCGGGGGGAGAAGCGGCGCTCAGGCCTGCTCGAGCGAGCCGTCGTAGGCGCAGATCGCGTCGACCTTCGCGGCGGAGGACGAGGTGGGGTCGAATTCGAGATCCAGCCACACCTTGATCAGCTCCTTCGCGAGCTCGAGACCGATCACGCGCTCACCCATGCACAGCACCTGCGCGTTGTTCGAGAGCACGGAGCGCTGCACGGAGTAGAGGTCGTGCGCGGTGACCGCGCGAATGCCGGAGACCTTGTTGGCCGCGATCGCGACCCCGAGGCCGGTGCCGCAGATCAGCAGCGCCCGGTCGGCCTCGCCCGCGGCGACCTTCTCCGCGGCGGCGACTGCGACGTTCGGGTAGAAGGTGCCGTCCTCACGGCCGGTGACGCCGACGTCGATGACCTGGTCGACGCGGGGGTCGTTCTCCAGCAGCTCCTTCAGCGCGCTCTTGTGGCCGTAGCCTGCGTTGTCCGATCCGGTGATGATCTTCCAGCCCATGTCAGTGCTCCTTCGTGAGTTCTCTTCGTGTGGTGCGGGTTCCCGAGCAGGGTCTCAGGCGGAGAGCTGCTCGCCCAGCAGCGTGACGATCCGCGAGAAGGAGACCGCGCCGGGGTCGGGGGTGCCCACGGACTTGTCGCCGTGGTTCCGGGCGCGGCCCTTGCTGGCGGAGATGTCGGCGGTGGCCGCGGCGGCCTCGGTGGCGCGCGCGGCAGCGGCGGCGATCACCCGGGCCCGGGTCTCCTCGGTGCCCGCGGACTGTGCGAGCGCGATCGCCTCCCGGAAGGGCACTGCGGCGTCGATCATGGTCTTGTCACCCGGAACCGCGCCGCCGAGGCGCTCGACGGCCTCGACCGCCTGCACCAGCCCGGTCAGGAGCTGCTCGACGCTCACTGCCGCGTCGTCACTGAAGGCGCTGCCGAGGCTGGTCAGGGCCGCGCCCCAGAGAGCACCGGAGGTGCCCCCGGCCTCGGCGGACCAGGCTGCTCCGGCCTGGACCAGCACGGTGCGGGCGCCGCAGCCGCCCTCGACGGTGCGCAGCGCGGCAGCGTGCGCGGCGACGGATCCGAGCACCATGCCCTGGCCGTGGTCACCGTCTCCCGCGATCGCATCGAGCCGACCGAGCTCCGGCTCGAGCTCGGCCAGGAGCGTCTCGATGTCGCCGAGGATGCCGGCGATCCGCTGCGCGGAGACTCGCGACTCCTCGGTCGCGGCGGGGATCGGGTCCTCGCCCGGGGTGTAGATCTCCCCGCGTTCGCCGCCGAGGTCACCGCTCACCGTGCCGCCGCGCCGGAAGGCCGGGGACTCGACGGGGGCGAGCCAGAGCTGTTCGAGCTCCTCGTCCAGGCGCACCACCGTCAGCGACAGGCCCGCCATGTCCAGGCTGGTCACGTGCTCGCCGACCTCGGGGCGCACGATCGTCAGCCCGGCCTCCGCCAGGAGCTGCGAGGCGTGCTTCCACACCACGAACATCTCCTCGTACTTCACGGTGCCGAGGCCGTTGAGGACGACCGCGACCCGATCTGAGGCGAGCTCCGGGGTCTCGGCGAGAACGCCGTCGACGAGGGTCTTCGCGAGTTCCTTCGCCGAGGGCAGCGGCTGCTCGTCGATGCCGGGCTCGCCGTGGATGCCCAGGCCGATGGCCATCTTCCCCTCGGGGACGTGGAACAGGGCATCCTCCGCACCGGGCAGGGTGCAGCCGTCGAACGCGACCCCGAGGGTGCGCGTGGCGTCATTCGCCTTCCAGGCGATGCGTTCAGCGTCGGCGAGGTCGGCACCGGCCTGGATCGCGGCGCCGGCGATCTTGAACACGGGCAGGTCACCGGCGATCCCACGGCGGTCGCGGTGATTGCCCTTCTCCCCCGAGGCCACGTCATCGCTGACGGCGACGATCCGCACGTCGATCCCCTCCGCACGGAGCTTCTCCGCGGCGACCCCGAAGTGGAGCACATCGCCGGCGTAGTGGCCGAAGCCGAGGATCACGCCGCCGCCGTTCTCGGCGTTGCGAGCGACCGAGTAGACCTGGTCGGCGGACGGCGAGGAGAAGATGTTCCCGCACGGCGCGCCGTGCGCGAAGCCGGGACCCACCCAGCCGGCGAAGGCCGGATAGTGGCCAGAGCCGCCTCCGACCACCAGGGCCGGCTGGCCGGCCGGGGTGGCCTGCTTGCGCACCACTCCGCCGTGCACGCGCAGCAGCTCCTCGGGATGGGCGGCCACCAGGCCTTCCACGGCGTCGGCGGGGAAGGTCTTGGGATCGTCGAACAGGTAGGTCACGGCGTTCTCTTCTCTGGCGGTCAGCTGCTCAGGCGGTCAGCGGCGGGCGGGTGGTCGGGCGGCGAGGGGATGCTCGCCGAACGGGGCGAAGGGACGCTCAGCGGGCGAGGACGATGGGACGCTCGGCGAGCGAAGGGCGGGCTGTGGGCGGTCAGGCCGCCGTGTAGCCGCCATCGATCGACAGGATGGATCCGGTCACGAAGCTGCTGGCATCCGCGGCGAGGTACACCGCGGCACCGGCGAGCTCCTCGGGCTCGCCGGGGCGGCCCATCGGGGTCATCAGGTTCCACTGATCGATCTGGGCACCGCCTTCTTCATAGAAGCCACGGGTGAGCTCGGTGCGCATATAGCCGGGGGCGATGGCGTTCACGCGCACACCGCGACCGGCCCACTCAAGGGCGGCGCTGCGGGTGAGGTTGTGGACGGCGGCCTTGGAGGCGTTGTACGAGGCCTGGGTCTGGGGGATGTTGGCGATGATGCCGCTCATGGAGCCGGTGTTGATGATGCTGCCGCGTCCTCGTTCGAGCATACGGCGGCCCACGGCGGAGAGCACGTGGTAGACGCCGTCGAGGTTCAGGCTCATCACCGCGCGCCACTTCTGCGCGTCGCCGTCCTCGAGGGGGTGGTGGATCGTGCGGCCGGCGTTGTTCAGCAGGATCTCGATCCCGCCGAACTCCGCGTCGACCTCGGCGACGACCTGCTCGACCGCTTCCTGATCGGTGACGTCCAGGTGGCGGTAGGCGGTGGTGACGCCGGTGTCTGCGGCGAGTTGCTCAGCAGCCCGCTGCCCGTTCTCGTCGTCGATGTCGGCGAGGACGACGGGGGCGCCGTGCTCAGCCAGCGCCCGGGCCATCGCCAGGCCGAGGCCCTTGGCGCCGCCGGTGACCAGTGCGGTGCGGCCGGTGAGGTCGAAGAGGGGCGAGATGCTGCGAGTCATGTCAGATTCCTTCGGTAGCTCGATGCACAGGAGAGGTAGGAGAGAGCACAGGGACTGGGATGGCCGGTCCCCGGGCGCTCATGCTCAGGCCTCGGCGGCGGCGATGTCCTTCTTGCCGATACGGGGCTGATCGACCTTCAGCGCGAAGGTCATCAGGAAGGCGAGGACGTAGAGGGCCACGAAGGACCAGACCACGCCGACGTTCCCGCCCCAGGGCCGCACCACGGCGACCACGGCGGAGCCGAGGAAGGTCGCGCCGCCGGCCGCGGTGGTGTACATCGCCATCGCGGCACCCTTGTGGTCCGGTGCCAGTGCGGGCATGATCGCGCCGAGCGGCACGAAGCCGGCCAGCAGGATGCCGAAGACGGTGCCCGCGATGACGGAGACCACGAAGCCCCAGTCGGAGCCGGCCGGGACCCAGTGCGGCACGTACCACCACAGCAGCAGGCCGATCGCGGAGCCGACGATCCCGAACCAGCGCACCGTGGTGGTCCAGCCGATCTTGTCGCCGAGGGCGCCGAAGGCCGCGTTGAACAGGATGTTGCCGGCGAAGACGATCGAGGTCATCAGCAGCCAGCGGGACTGTCCCCAGCCCAGGGTCTCGGCGATCACGGTGGGCAGGATGATGAACATGCCGAACTGCGGGGCGGTGTTGATCAGGCGGGTCAGGAAGCCCATCATCACGCGCTTGTTCTTCAGCGAGAGCACCACGCCCGAGAGGATGACCTGGCGGCTGCTCTCGCCGGCGGGGGCGAGGCGGCGGTCGCCGTGCTCCTCACGCACCCCGAGGTAGGCGATCAGGAAGCCGGCGATCACGATCGCGGTCGAGGCGACCATGGCCCAGCGCTCACCGAGCAGCCCACCGCCGAAGGCGGGGATCATGCCGATCGCGACCAGGGAGCCGATGGTGGGCATGCCACCGGTGAACATGACGTAGAACCAGCCGACGGCGGCGCCGGCGCGCTCCTTCGGGGAGACCGCGTTGACCCACACCAGGAAGGCGAAGGCGAACAGCGGGAAGCCGAAGCCGCGGACCATGTAGGTCAGGAAGATCAGCGGCACCGACTCGGTCGCGAGGGCGCCGACGAAGGCCGCCTGGAACACCACCCACACGATGACGCCCAGCAGCATCACCTTGCGCGGGCCCCAGAGGTCCGAGAGGGCGCCGGCGAGATAGGAGCCGATCAGGGTGGCCAGCGCGTAGAAGGTGATGACCGTGGCGGCGAGGTTGATCATGTCGTCGCCACCGCCGAACACGTTGGCCATGTGCGGGGAGACGAAGTTGGTCTCCACGCCGTTGCCGGTCATGAAGACGAGCACGCCGAGGAAGCCCCAGCGCAGGACGTGCGGGATGCCGAGGCGGTCCAGGAAGGTCTCCTGGGCGGAGCCGGGGGCGGGGACGGCGGGGCTGCTGGCCGTCGAGGTGGATGCGGAACTCATGCGGGCACTCCTGTGTGCTGAGGGGAGGGCGGCACGTGACGGCCGACGGCGCGGTCGGCGTCGGCCGTCACGTGGGGCGCGATCTCGGGCGGATCAGAGTCCGGGCGGGATCAGAGGCCGGGGAGGATCGAGACCTTCACGGAGGCGCCGGCGGAGTCGGCGACCGAGTCGAGAGCCTGCTGGAAGTCCGCGAGCGCGAACTGGTGGGTGCAGATCTCGTCGAGCGGGAGGTCGCCCTTCTCGATGATCTTGATGGCGGCGGGCCAGGTGTGGGGGCCCAGGTGCGCGCCGCGCACGTCGAGCTCCTTGTCGTCGGAGATGATCGACCAGTCCACGGAGACCGGCTCCTTGAACACGGAGTACTCGACGAAGGTGCCGAGCTTGCGCAGCAGGTTCAGGCCCTGCGGGACGGCGCTGGGGTGGCCGGTGCACTCGATGTAGACGTCCGCGCCGTAGCCTCCGGTGAGCGCGCGGATCTCCGCGTCGAGGTCCACCTTCGAGGGGTTCAGGGTGAGGTCGGCGCCGCACTTCCTGGCGAGCTCGAGCTTGTCGTCGTCGAAGTCGAGGGCGATCACGAGCTTGGGGTTCTTGTGGGCGGCGCCGATGATCGCGCCAAGGCCGATCGGGCCGGCGCCCGCGATGACCACGACGTCGTCGAACTGCAGCTCGGCGCGCTCCACGGCGTGCATCGAGCAGGACAGCGGCTCGGCGTAGGCGGCGTGCTGGGGGGCGATCTCCTTGGAGATCGTGTGCACGCGGGCCAGCGGGGGCACGATCATGAACTCGGCCATACCGCCGTTGAAGCTCTTGAAGCCGAACATGTCGTGCGGGTCGCACATCCAGTACCAGCCGCGCTGGCAGTACATGCACTCGCCGCAGGGGACGATCTGCTCGACCACGATGCGCTGCCCGAGGGCCGCGCCGTGCTTGGCCAGGGCCTCCTCGGAGCCGGAGACGACCTCGCCGGTGATCTCGTGGCCGGGGATGATGCCGGGCTGGACCCAGCGCTCGCGGTTCTCGTCGCCCCAGAACTTGGCGGCGCCGGCGTAGGCCTTGAGGTCGCTCGCGCAGACGCCGACGGCCTCCACCCGGATCAGCAGCTCGTCGGCCGCGGGGGTGGGCACTGCGCGTTCTTCGAGTCGGTAGTCCTCGGGCGCATGCATGACGACGGCCTGCATGGTCTTCGGGATCTCGGTCATCTCGGCACATCTCCTTCGATACGTTCCGGGTCGGCCCCGGCTGAGCGGGCCGGCGCGAGGCCGACCTCGGGGCCGAGGGTGCGTCATCGATGACACCGCGGGGCGCCCGTCCGAGTTCCACTCTAAGCACCCCGGGAACAATCGTCAAGAACAAATGTTCCAGAGCGGGAGACACCGATGTTCTCGACCTGGTCATCTCGCATCACCGCTGGTCAGCAAGCGCCCTCGGGCTAGTGCGTGAACCGTGTCTCATCTCAAGGGGCATGCGCGGGATGCCGCACCCGTCGTCCAGCAGCGGCCTGCGGCCGACACGTCACCGCGCGCGCCGACAGGCAGCCCAACAGCCCGGCCCGTCACCGCATGGGCGACGGGCGGGTCAGCGGCCCGGCGCTCCGCCGCGCGGGTCGACCCCGGCGTCGACGAGCACGGCCTCGGCCGTCGGC
The DNA here is from genome assembly GCF_052377065.1 of Brachybacterium sp. AOP42-C2-15. Classification (NCBI taxonomy): domain Bacteria; kingdom Bacillati; phylum Actinomycetota; class Actinomycetes; order Micrococcales; family Dermabacteraceae; genus Brachybacterium; species Brachybacterium sp. AOP42-C2-15. The sequence goes on along the minus strand of NZ_JBQSWK010000035.1, from coordinate 7,570 downwards.
ACGTCGGTGATCAGCGAGCTGAACATCCCCGTCTTCGCCCCGGCACGGATGGAGGGCGCCTTCTCGCAGCCGGCGGCCAGGGCGATCGTGGTGGGGATCGCGCGCAGCGTCTCGAGCGGGAGCCGGACCAGGAACTCGGCACCGGGGAAGGTGAGGGTTGCGCCGTCCTCGTCGAAGAAGTGGAGGCACACATCCCCGGCCGCTGTCGCGAGCGCGGGCTCATGGCGCGGGACCACGGAGGTGAGGCTGGCGCGGCCGTCATAGGGGGCGCCGATGCCGACCACGGCCACGCGGGCCTCGTCCCAGAGGTCCACCACCGAGCGGAATCCGGGATCCTCCTGCAGCGACGCCCAGAGGGTGGGGCTGGTCAGCGCGGGAGCGAAGATGAAGCGGGGCTCCGCCCCGGTGCGGTCGGCGAAGCGCCGGACCGTCTCGTTGGTCTGGAAGGAGGGGTCCGGCTCCTGCTGACCGCCGACGGTGGGGACGATGCGCGCCCCCGGCATGCGCGGCATCCCGCCCATGCCGGCCACGGCGTGGATCGTCTTTCCGGAGGAGAGCAGCACGATCTCTCCTTCCTGGATCTCGAGGCTGCGCAGCTCCTCCCCCAGCAGGTCGCCGATGCCGCGGAACTCGCGCTGCACCTGGTCCCCCGGGGCGATCCGGACCGAGTCGATGCCCAGCAGGTCGCGCAGCCGTTCGGCGAGCTCGGTGAGGTCGACCGTGGGCACGTCCAGCACCTCGAAGCGCACCATGCCGATCCGGCGCGCCTCGGCGAGCAGCTTGCTGATGGACGGGCGGGAGACCCCGATCCGCTCGGCGACCTCGGCCTGGCGCTGACCGTCGAGATAGTAGGCGGTGGCGGCGCGATGCAGCAGCTGCATGTCCATCGACGTCTCGAGCATGGCGTCACTCCTGTCCCATGAGGCCGAGCCATACTCCATGGCTCGGGCGTGACAGAGGGTGCGGGCCTGCGACCGCGAGGGGTCGGCAGCGCAGTGCCGTCATCGCCACGTGGGAACAATAGTTCCGCACATTTGTCGTGGGTGCAAGCCTCGAGTTCGCTGCGGATGCTCGCCTCGAGTGTGCTGCGGGTGCACGCCGCGAGCGCAGCCCGAGTGCTGCTCGAGCTCAGGCTCGGACCCCCTCCGGCGAGGGGAGGCCTCGATGGCAGGATAGAGCGCGGGGCGAGCATCGGCGCGGCCGACGACAGAATTCGGACCGGACTCCGTTCCGAACGGGAGGCGAGACGACGAATGGCTGCTGGTGCAGGAACTGCGGCGGGTGCTGGGGCTGCGGCAGGCACGGGCGCTGGGGCTGGCGCGGGCGCGAGTGTCGGACACGCGAACGCAGTGCTCGGGATCGACGTCGGCACCTCGAGCACGAAAGGGGTGCTGGTCGCTCTCGACGGGACCATCCTGCGCACCGAGGTGCGCGGGCACGAGGTGCGCCGCCCTGCTCCCGGCCAGGTGGAGATGGACGCGGAGACCTGGTGGGACGAGTTCGTCTCGATCGCCCGATCCCTCACCTCCGCCGCCCGGACGGCAGGCCTCGAGGTGTCCGCGATCGGGCTCTCGGGGATGGGGCCCTGCGTGGTGCTCACCGATGAGCAGGGGATCCCGGTGCGGCCGGCGATCCTCTACGGCGTCGACTCCCGCGCCGAGCAGCAGATCAGGTCCCTCACCCATGTGCTCGGCCAGGAGGAGATCCTCGCCCACTGCGGCGTGGTCCTCACCGCACAGTCCGCGGGGCCGAAGATCACCTGGGTCGCCGAGCACGAGCCCGAGCTCTACGCCCGCGCTCGGCGCCTGTTCATGCCCGCCTCGTATCTCGCGTTCCGACTGACCGGGCAGTACGTGATGGATCATGTCAGCGCGAGCCAGACAGCCCCGCTGTACTGCCTGCGCCAGCAGGAATGGCATTCCTCCCGGTCCGGGCACGGCAGCACCGACATCGACTGGTCGCAGCACGTCGCCCCCGGCATCGAGCTGCCGGAGCTGCGCTGGGCGGGCGAGGCCGCCGGTTCCCTGGACCCGCAGGTCGCCGCGCTGGTCCCCGGCCTGCCGGCAGGCATCCCGGTGCTCAGCGGGACGATCGATGCGTGGGCGGAGGCGGTGAGCGTCGGCGCCACCGAGCCCGGGGACCTGATGCTGATGTACGGGACCACCACGCTCCTGCTGGCCACGACCCCCGAGCCGTTGGCCAGCCGCACGCTCTGGTCCACCCCGGGGGTGACCCCCGGCTCGTCGAGCCTGGCGGGCGGCATGGCCGCCTCCGGGGCCATCACCGGCTGGCTGCGGGAGCTCACCGGCGGAGCGGATTTCCCGGGGCTCCTCGCGGAGGCCGAGCGCAGCGGCCCGGGCGCGGGAGGCCTGGTGATGCTCCCGTACTTCGCCGGCGAGCGCTCCCCCATCGCCGACCCCGACGCGCGCGGCGTGGTCGCGGGGCTGACCCTCTCCCACACCCGCGGGGACCTGTACCGCGCGACGCTCGAGGCGGTGGCCTACGGGGTCCGCCATCACCTGGAGACGCTCGAGGCGGCGGGCCTGACCCCGGGCCGGGTGATGGCGGTGGGCGGCGGCACCCAGCACGACCTGTGGCCCCAGATCGTCTCCGACGTCACGGGGCTGACCCAGCAGATCCCCCGCAGCACCGTCGGCGCCTCCTACGGCGGCGCGATGCTGGCCGCCCGCCTCGCCCACGGCGTGGAGACCAGCACCTGGAACCGCACCGACCATCGGTGCGTCCCGAATCCGGCGCACCGTGCCCGGTACGACGAGCTGAACCGGCTCTACCGCGAGCTCTACCCGGCCACCCGGGAGATCACCCACGCCCTGGCCCGGATGCAGCGGGGCTGAGGCAGGCAGGGCCCCCAGCGGGCCGGGCACCGTGGATCCGGCCCCCGTCCCCGCCGGTGGCTCATCCCTCGAGCTTGGGCTGGATCTCCTTGGTGTAGATCCCCTCGAGGGTCTCCTTGAGCCCGTCCATCGCCTCCTGGACATCGCCCTCGGTGGTGACGACGGAGGCGATGGCCTCGGCCATCTCCTGGTCCGCGCCAGGCAGGAACACGCGGGCGAAGTCCTGGGGCTTGGTGACGTCCAGCTGGTCGACCGCGAGCTGGATCTGCGGGGTCTCAGCGGTGAGCTCGGTGAGGTCCGCGCTCTTGCGGATCGGCATATAGCCGGTGGCGGCGGAGAACGCGACGGTGCTCTCCGGTCGGCCCATGAACTCCATCAGCATGGCCCCGGCGAGCTGCTCCTCCTTGGTCACCGCGGCCGGGATTCCGAGCCCGGCGCCGCCGGTGGGGCAGACCGGCCCGTCCACGGACCCGCCGGGCAGGAAGCCCACGCCGACGTCGAAGGTCGCGGACTCGAGCACCCCCACCAGCGAGCCGGTGGAGGCGATGGTCGAGGAGCACACCCCGGCGGCGAAGGTGTCGGCCGAGTCGCTCGAGGCGACCTGTGCCCAGCCCTTGGAGAACACCGAGTCCTGCACCCACTGCAGGGCTTCGACGGCTGCCGGCTCTGCGCAGGTGATCGTCCACTCGTCGGACCATGCGGCATCCTGGCCCCACAGCACGTTCTGCAGGGTCCAGCCTGCGTAGCCGGCGAGGTCGGGGTACATATACGCAGTCTCGGACTCGGTGAGCTTCGGCGCCCACTCCTCGAACTCGCTCCAGGTCTCCGGGGCGCGGTCGGGCAGCCCGGCGGCGGAGAAGTGGTCCTTGTTGTAGTAGAACAGCGGCGTGGAGCGGCCATAGGGCAGGGCCCACTGCTGGTCGTCGTACTGGTAATCCTGGACCAGCGAGTCCCGGTAGTCGGACAGGTCGATCTCGAGCTGCTCGACGAGGGAGTCGATCGGGATGACGTTGCCGTTGAGGAAGTACCGGAACCACCAGACGTCCGAGAGCACCACCACGGCGGGAAGCCCGGAGTTCGCGGCCTGCGCGGTCTGGAAGCGCTGGGCGATCTCCTCGTAGTTCGAGCCCGCCGTCACGTGGTTGACCTCGATGCCGGTCTCCTCGGTGAAGGCGGCGAGCAGCTGCGCCTCGACCTCCTGGGAGCCACCGGGGTGGTTGGTCCAGAAGTCGATCTTCTTGGCGGGCTCGACACCGGAGAAGTCGAGGTCGAGCTCCTCGCCGCCGCCGGCACCGCCGCCGCCACCGCCGACCTCAGGGCCGCCGCCGCAGGCGGCGAGGCCCAATGCCCCGGCACCGGCGACACCGAGGCCGAGCAGGGAGCGTCGGCTGAACCCGCGCGGAAGGTGAAGTGAACTGGTCATGGGACATGGTCCTTTCAGGGGTGGTGGACGGACGCGGGCGCGTCAGCCGGTCACGCTGCCTTGGGTGAGGCCGGAGACGATGTGCCGTTGCAGCATCGCGAAGACGATCAGGACCGGGGCGATCACCAGGACCGTGCCGGCCATGAGGATGCCCCAGCCGGAGCCGGTGTTGCCCTCGGAGTTCTGCAGGGCGGTGAGCCCCACGGGCAGGGTCATCCGGCTGGCATCGGAGGTGATGATCAGGGGCCAGATGTAGTCGTTCCACTCGGTGACGATCGTGACCAGGGCGACTGTGGCCACCGTCGGCACCGCGATCGGCACCACCACGGACCACAGGGTGCGCAGATGCCCGGCGCCGTCGATCTCGGCGGCCTCGATCATCGTCGGCGGGATGGTGAGGAAGTACTGGCGCAGCAGGAACGTCCCGAAGGCGGTGCCCAGGCCCGGCAGGATGATCCCCCAGTAGGTGTTCACCCCGCCCAGACCAGCGATCAGCACGTAGTTGGGAAGGATCGAGACCTGCGGCGGCACCATCAGAGCGACCAGGATCAGTACGAAGATGACGCGCTTGAACGGGAAGCGCACGAAGACCAGCGCATAGGCGGTGAAGATTGCCAGCAGCACCTTGATGCTCGAACCGATCGTGGTGACGATGACCGAGTTCAGGAAGAACTGCGGGATCGGCACCGAGTTCCAGGCGGCCTCATAGTTCGCCAGCGAGGGGCTCTCGGGCAGCACCACCAGATCGGTGGAGAGGATCTCGTGCGGCGCCTTGAAGGAGCTGATCATCATCCACAGCAGCGGCAGCACCATCACCAGGGTCGCCAGGATCAGCGGCACGTAGCCACCGGTGATCGTGGAGACCAGGTTGGCCCGGGTGAAGGGGCCGTTCTTCCGGGGCTTCGGTGCGGGCCGGTCCATGGTCGCCTGCTCGGGGCGGGGAAGGGTGGGCGTGCTCATGCGTAGTGCACCTTCCGCTCGACGAACATGATCTGGGCGACGGTCATCACGATCAGGATGACGAACAGGAGCACTGAGATCGTGGCCGAATAGCCGGCCCGGGAGTAGCCGCCGAACGCCTGCAGGTAGGACTCGAAGATCATCGTGTTGGTGCCACGCCCGGTGGGCGTCATGATCCGCAGCAGGTCGAAGGCCTGCAGGCTGTTCAGGGTGGTGGTGATCAGCAGGAAGAACGTGGTGGGCGACAGCAGCGGGATCGAGATGCTGAAGAAGCGGCGAGCCGCACCCGCGCCGTCGAGCTGGGCGGCGTGCATGACGTCCTGCGGCAGAGACTGCAGCCCGCCGAGGTAGACGATCGCGCAGTACCCGAGGTTCTTCCAGACGTACACGATCATCACCATGACCAGCGACATGTCCGGGTCCAGGAACCACTGCGGGCTCCCCATGCCCAGCTGGCGCAGGATCCATCCCAGCGCCCCGAAGTTCGGGTCGAAGATGAACAGCCACACCAGGCCCACACCGACGCCGGAGAGCACGTAGGGAGCGAAGACCGCCGAGCGGGCGAGGGTGCGGCCGGGGATGTTGATGTTCAGCGCGAGCGCGATCAGCAGTCCCAGCACCATCGCGCCGCCCACGGTGACCAGGGTGAAGATCACGGTGATCCGCAGGCTCGTCAGGCCCTCCTCGGAGGTGAAGAATTCGACGTAGTTGCCCAGCCCGATGAACGTCGCGGTGCGCGAGCCCAGCGTCCAGTCCAGCATCGAGTACTGGATGTTCAGGATCAGGGGACGGTAGGTGAACATCGCGATCAGCACCAGGTTCGGGGCGGCGAAGGCGAGGAACACGAGGGCGTCGCGCCGCGCTCGTCGGCTCATCCGGCGGCGTCGCAGCGGGGGCCTGCCCGTCGATGCCTGGGCGCGGCCGGCGGCCTCCGGAACCAGGGCCCGCGGGGTATCTGCACCCGGGACCCGATTCGGGGAATCGGTCATGAGGAGCTCATTCGGTCAGGGAGGAAGCGTCCCACCGGCCTCGGTGCCGGCGGTGGACCCCATTATGGGCACTGCAGGGAGTTCCGGGTCACGTTTGCGCAAGTCCGGGTTTGCACGAGTCCGGGTTTGCGCGAGTCCGGGTTTGCGCGAGTCCGGGCGCCGTGCCTCGACTCGCCCCGGTGGAGGGTCGGGCCGACGCCGGCATCATCGCCCGCCACGCGCGGACCCCGCGTACGGTGGGCCGGACCGACGAGCTGCTCGTCGGCGCTCTGCATCACCCCGCGGAACTGGAGGGTCCCATGCACGCCGAACGCATCACCGATTCGATCTGCCATCACGCCGAGGGACCGTACTGGTCCGACACCTGGGGCGGCCTGCGCTGGGTGGACATGCTCGCCGGGGACATCATGCACCTGGGCCCGGAGGGATCGGTCCGGGCCGGCGGCGCGCCCCTGCTGGCGGACGGCCCCGGTGGCGAGGTGACCCGCTTCCCGGCCCCGAGCTCGGTGGTCGCCTGTGTGCGTCCGGCCTCGAGCGGCGGCGCCGTGCTCGCGCTCGAGAAGGGCTTCGGGCTCGAGGACGCCGATGGCTCGATCGAGCCGCTGCCAGACCTGTGGGACGAGCCGGTACGGATGAACGAGGGGGCCATCGCCCCGGACGGCTCGTTCCTGTGCGGCACGATGGGCTACGGAGCTCCGCAGGGTGCGGCCGCGATGTGGCGGCTGCGACCCGACGGCACCACCACCCGTGAGTTCGGTGATCTGACGATCTCCAACGGTCTCGCGTTCACGGCCGACGGCACCCACGCCTATTACGTCGACACCCCGACGGGCCGGGTGGATCTCTTCGACTGGTCCGACGAGGACGGGCTGGTGGAGCGTCGGCCCTTCGCCGATCTGAGCGGCGAGGACGGCCATCCCGACGGGCTCTGCCTCGACGCCGAGGGCCGGGTGTGGGTGGCGATGCACTCGGGCAGCCAGGTGCTCGGGCTCGACGAGCGCGGCGCGGTGGCCGGGAAGATCTCGGTGGATGCCCGTCAGGTCACCGCCTGCACCTTCGGTGGTGCGGATCGGTCGACCCTGTTCATCACCACCAGTCGCGAGAACCTGTCCGCTGACGAGGATCCGGCGGCCGGATCGCTGTTCACAGTGCGACCCGGGGTGCGCGGGCCGGAGACAGAGCTGCTCTTCGGCGGCTGACCCGGCCCGGGCGCGCTGCCGCACCCGGCGCCCAGCGCCCAGCGCCCATAATCGGATGATTCCGAGCCAGAAATGTGGAAGATCTGGCTCGGAATCGTCCGATCCATCGCGGCCGCATGGCCTCAAACGGGAGCGGGCCTCTGG